>JAHDII010000236.1 GCA_020630895.1 Saprospiraceae bacterium | reverse complement strand
TTTACATTTATCAATAGAAAGAAAAATAAATGATGATTGAAATAAAAAACACAATTTTATAACTGTGGTCTGTGGTCTGACAAACTGTGAGCTAATAATTACATAAAAGCTCTATCCACAATACTTTTTTGTTCTGCATCATGTTGACTTTTATAACCTGTTGCAGGAGAAGCAGAAGATTTTCTAGCAATCAATTGAATATCTTCATTTCTATAAAAAGCTAAAATATATTGCCAAGCTCCCATATTAGAAGGTTCTTCTTGTACCCAAAACATTTCAGCATTTTTATATTTTTGAGTCACCAATTTATCCATTTGTTCTTTAGGAAAAGGATACAATTGTTCTATTCTTACCAAAGCAATATCATTTCTTTTTTCTGTTTCTTTTCTTTCTAATAAATCATAATATACTTTTCCAGTACAGAAAAGAACTCTTTTAATTTTTTTAGCTTTTGCTGCAGTAGAAACCGTAGCATCATCATACATTTCTTGAAACTGCTCCTTTTCTGTAAATGAATCTATAGAAGAAATACATTTATCATAACGAAGCAATTTTTTAGGAGACATAATAATCAAAGGCTTTCTATATGGACGAGCCAATTGTCTTCTCATAACATGGAAGAAATTAGCAGGAGTCGTAATATTAGCAACCGTCATATTAAATTCGGCACACATTTGTAAAAAGCGTTCAAGTCTTGCACTAGAATGTTCAGGTCCTTGCCCTGCATAACCATGAGGAAGTAACATCACCAAACCACTCATTCTGCCCCATTTAGATTCAGCCGCAGAAATATATTGATCCACAATAGTTTGTGCCCCATTATAAAAATCTCCAAATTGTGCTTCCCAAACCACTAAAGTATCTGGATTGGCTAAAGAATAACCATATTCAAAACCAAGTACAGCAAATTCAGACAATAAAGAATTAAAAATTCTAAATTGACCTTGTTCTTTAGACATGCCATCTAAACGATTATATTCTTGATAGGTTTTAGCATCATTCAAAACAGCATGACGATGAGAAAATGTACCTCTTTTTACATCTTGTCCACTCATTCTCACATCTTTCCCTTCTAATAAAATAGAACCATAAGCCATTAGTTCTGCCATAGCCCAATCTAAAACTCCTTTATCTAATAATTTTTGTTTAGATTTCAATAAACGATTAATTTTTCGATTAGGTGTAAAGCTCTCAGGAATCGTCATTAAATGTTGAATAATGCTATCTATCGTTTTTTGTGATATTCCAGTACTAGGAGAAGGGAAAAAATCTTTAGGATCTTGTATTCCTTTTTTCAATTCACGCCAAGCTAATTCTGGTTCTTGATAGATATAAGGTAATTCTTTTTCCTTAGCCATCTCTAACCGATCTTGAAGCAAATCATTGAATTCCTTTCTCATTTTATCCGCCAAGTCTCTTTCTAATTCACCTTTTTCCGATAATACATCTACATAAATTTCTCTTGGATTTTTATGTGATTTAATGAATTTATACATTTCTGGTTGTGTAAATTCAGGATCATCTGCTTCATTATGTCCATGTTTACGATAACAAACCATATCTATATAAACATCTGCATTAAATTTTTGACGATATTCAACGGCTAATTCAGCAGCAAAAATCACTGATTCTGCATCATCTCCATTAACATGAAATACAGGTGCTTGAATCACATTAGCCGAAGCCGTAGAATAAGTAGAAGAACGAGCATCATCAAAATCAGTAGTAAATCCAATTTGATTATTAATTACATAATGTATAGTTCCTCCAGTATGATATCCTGCCAATTGACTCATTTGAGCTGTTTCATAAACAACTCCTTGTCCTGCAACAGCAGCATCTCCATGTATAAGGATAGGAAGAATTTGATCATAATTACTATTGAATAAAATATCTGCTTTAGCTCTAGCAAATCCTTGAACTACAGGATCTACAGATTCTAAATGTGAAGGATTAGGAGCTAATTTCAAATCAATCATCTTACCTGATATTGTTTTGACTTGAGAAGAATAGCCCATGTGATATTTAACATCACCATCACCAAAACTTTGCTCATTTTTAGCAGTTCCTTCAAATTCACTAAAAATATGTTCGTAGGTTTTTCCTAAAATATTGGCTAATACATTTAAACGACCTCTATGTGCCATTCCTATAATAACTTCCTCAACGCCTTGTTCTCCTCCTTGATTAATAATAGCATCTAAGGCAGCAATAGTTGTTTCTCCTCCTTCTAAAGAAAAACGTTTTTGTCCTACATATTTTTTTCCTAAAAATTCTTCAAAAACAACTGCACCATTGAGTTTTTCTAAAATTCTTTTCTTCTTATCTAAAGAAAGACCGTTATCATGAAAAGAACGCATCTCAATTTTTTCTCTCAGCCAACGTCTTTTTTCTCTATCTTGAATATGATGATATTCATAACCAATAGAATGAGCATAGATTTGTTTCAACCTTGCTTCAATTTCTTTGAGCGTAGCATTTTCCATTCCTATCTCCTTTCCAATCATAAATTTCACATCATAATCAGCAGCAGATAAATTGAAATCTTCTAATGATAAACAAGCATTTCTATCTCTTCTTTCTCTAATAGGATTGGTCTTAGATTCCAAATGTCCTCTATTTCTATAAGCTTTAATTAGAGAAAGAACTCTAAATTCTCTTCGATCTAATTTTTCTGTAATAGAACCATTTGAAGAAGTAGTACTTCCATTCCCATTAGCAGAAACCGAAGCAAAATCAAAGCCTTCAAAAAATAATCTCCAATCTTGTTGAACAGATTTTGGATCCGCTAGGTATTGTTCATACATCGCATCTATAAAAGAAGGATGGGCATTAAAAACATGAGAGTAATCGCTCATTATATAGTCTTTTTCAAAAAATATTGTCAGATAAATACTGTTGTGTTTAATGGCTTACAAATATCGTTGTTTTTTTAATTTATTGCCTAAAATTTTACTTTAAAATATTTTTATTCCATAAACTGACAAAAAAAAATTCTAACTTTAGAAAGATTAAACCAAATTTTATTGAAAATCAAAACAAGAATTATGAAAATTCAATATACTTTTCTTTTATTATTATGGATGAGTTTACTACAAAATGTAGTCGCTCAGTGTCCTCCAGGACAAACAACATTTCAGGTTTTTATTCAACCAGACCAATTTTATTATGAAACAACTTGGGAATTGACAGATAGTAATGGAGATGTTATTTTTTCTGGAGAAGTACCAAGTCAAAATTCTTATAATTTTTCTGATTGTATTTGGAGTTCAAGTGGTTGTTTAACTTTTACTATTTATGATAGTTTTGGAGATGGAATTTTGGATCCAGGAGGCTACCAAGTAGTAGTTGGAGGAGAAGAAGTAGCGAGTGGTAGTAATTTCGGTTCTCTAGAATCAACAGATATTAATTGCCCTCCAGGGACTTCTTGTTCTAATCCTTTAACTGCTAATGAAGGATTGAATGCTTCAATTTCAGGAGGAAATTCTTGGTTTACCTTTATACCATCTCAATCAGGGATGTATGAAATTACAACCTGTTTTGGAAATAACTCATGTGGAAATACTACTATTTATATATATGATTATTGTACAGGTTTAGTATGGGATAATTCTAATGCAGGAACCGTTAATTATTCAGATCAAGATTGTAGTGGAGCTTTGTCTTTTTTGCAAGGAGCTTTTGCAGGAGGAGAAACCTACTACATTCGTATTTTATATGATGATGCAGGTTGTAATGATATATCACTTCCTTGGGAAATCAACTTTGCAGGAGAAGTTTCTGGTTGTATGGATTCCAATGCTTGTAATTATTCTCCATTAGCTACTTCAGATGATGGCTCATGTATTTATCCAGGAGATCCTAATTGCCCTCAAGGACCCGATTTAATTATTGTTCAAGATGCTTTAGTGACTTCTATGTATATTGATAATATTGAAAATAATGATGCTTGTTTGATTCAAGAAGGTTGTGTTTCTGGATATGGGACTAGAGAAATTATCCGTTTTACAACTCATATTAAAAATATTGGAGATTACGATTATTATATTGGAGCCCCTCAAGCGAATGATCAATGGGAATTTGATCCTTGCCATAATCATTGGCATTATGAAGGCTATGCAGAATATGTATTATTCGATATGAGTGATGGTACTGAAATCCCAATTGGTTTTAAAAATGGGTTTTGTGTGATGGATTTAGAATGTCAAGATGGAGGAAATTTTCAATACAATTGTAGTGAACAAGGAATTTCTGCTCATTGTGGAGATATTTATGATTCTGGTTTACAATGTCAATGGATTGATATTACAGATATTCAAGCAGGAGAATATATGTTAGTGGTAAAAGTCAATTGGGATCAATCTCCAGATGCGAATGGATTGTATGAAATTACTTATGATAATAATTGGGCTCAAGTATGTATTGAAATTACTAGAGATCCTGTAACAAATGCTGCAAGTTTTAATTATTTACAAGAGTGTGCTCCTTATGAAGATTGTTTAGGAGTTCTTTATGGAGATGCTCAACCCGATTGTAATGGAGAATGTGCAGGTGTGGCTTTAGCAGGAGATATTAATGTTGATACCACCCGAACCACAACAGATTTAACCATCTATATGCTAGAAAGTTTATTAGATACAATGATGCCTACTCCTTGTTATGATTTGAATGATGATGGTGAAATTACTGTTACAGATGCTACATTATTATTTGATTGTTTGTTACACGATTCTGGTGCAAGTTCAGCAGAACATAATCATACTCCTTGTCAATTTCCTTATGCTGTTTCCAATCCCAATGATATAGCAACTTTAACTTTAGCAGAATTAAATCAAGATGAAGATTATATTGAAATTCATATTAAAAATCCTACAGGAAAAATTCTTTCTTATGAATTTGATGTATCAGGAATTGTTATTGATTATGTTACAAGTTTAGTTCCTGATTTTGTTCCTAATGTAATGTTTGATGAAAATGAAATTATTGGAATATCTACAGATGAAGTTCCTATTGACAAAAATCCAGATTATATTCCTTTTATGAGAATTTATTATACAGATATTACAGCAGAAGAAATTTGTATTGCTAATATTACAGATATTGTAAATAATGATTATGAAGAAATGGCTCATGAAGTAGATAATGCTTGTGTAACGCCACAAGTAGTTGGAATCCATAATATTGGAAATAATTCATTTCAAGCTAGGGTAATTCCGAATCCTATATCAAATACAGGGAAAATTATTTTTAATAATAATAATGATATTTTAAGTTTTGAAATTTTTAATATTTCAGGAAAATTAATGTATTCAAAAGAAAATATTTCTGAATCAGAAATTAATATTCCTACTCAACAATTAGAAGCAGGAATTTATATTTTTAAATTGTATAATAAGGAGAAAAATAGTGTAGGAAGATTTATTGTAAATTAAAAAATAATTCAAACATGAGTCATCCCGAATTATAGTTATTAAAATTCGGGATGT
>JAHDII010000235.1 GCA_020630895.1 Saprospiraceae bacterium | reverse complement strand
AGTGTTCTACTAATTTATCTTCAATTTGGGGGAGATATATTTTATTAATATCTTTTTCTGTTAAAATGTCATTTAATCTTAAATAACCCACTTTTTGTCCTTCAACAAACCAAACATTTCCAAAATTGTCTTGTATTAATCGTTTTAAATTTGTCTTTTTTCCAAAAATTTCATTTAAACGTTTATGAGGAAGAATGGTATCATTTTCTTGATCATATTTATATATCCCTTCTTCAGAAGTGAAAATGATTTCCTTGTTAATTTTAAAAACATTTACATCTATTTTCGAAGGGAAACCATTATTTTCATTGTAGTATTTTACAGATTTTATTTTATTTAATTCTTCATTTAAGATGATTCTATAAGCACCTCTATAATCATGACTAATCCAAATGGCTTCTTTTCCTATTTCAAATATTCTTGAAGATTCATTGAAGTCAATTTTAGTTTTTTCTAAATTTTCATTATATATGTTTAATCCAAAATATGTTCCTTCTAAATATTTATCATCATTTAATTTAGTAATAAACCAGGATCCAATTTCTTTTTCATTTATTTTTTTAATCCCATTTTCATTTACAATGGATAAGCCTTCATGTTGATGCAAAAATAATTGATTTTCCACTATTGACAAATTCCAACACAAGCCTTCAGATCCTGTAACCAATTGAAAATTAGCATTCCCTTTCGATTCCTTTATTACACTTTTATATAAGCCATTACTTGTTGCTAAATAAATATGATTTTTATAAATTTTGCAGGCATTAACTCTTGCTTAATATTTGGATTTATTTTGTAAAAAGGTTCTCCTGTTTTTAAATAATTAATTCCATTTTCGAATCCAATCCACATATTATCATACGAATCATAAAATAGTGCCTGAATGGAGTTCTTTTTTAAACCAGATTCTCTATTTAGGATATTAATGATTTCTCCACTCTCATTCAATGATAAAACTCCTCCAGAATTAGTTCCTATTGTTATTGTACCAGTTGGACTTAATGCGGCAACTTTAATTTGATATTGTTTTAATAAATCTTCATTTCCAACCTTCCATTTTTTAAGTGAATTCTTGTTTAAGAGATAGATTCCATTTTGCCATGTCGTAATTAAAATAGAATTTTTATAAGGAAGAAAAGTAGACGTTTCTTTAGATTTAAATGATTCTGTTCCTTTTATAAAGATCAATTTTTCATCTTCAATCTTGAATAAACCATTTTCTGAATCATCAAGATATAATACTTCATCCACATAACCGATCTTATCTATTACGCTCCCTGTTTTATAAACTTTTATTTCGTTTTTCAATTTGTCCCAATAAAACAATTTCTCCAAAGACTTATAATATATCCCGCCAGGCGTTACACATATATCTCTTATATCTGAGAAGATTCTTTCTTCATCTGGTATTAAATTAGTTAAAGAATTATAAGTTAATATACCTCTTTCATTAGGCTTAAAATATCCAAACTCCCCCTGACCACCTACAACTATATTTTCATCAGTATCTATACCTATAGATAAAACTTGAGTTTTATTTATCAAATAATGTAAATTAAATTCCTGACCATTATAAACCAAAAGACCTTCGCTGTTCGCAATATATAAAACGCCTTTTTGATCTTGAACAAAACCTCTATTCGCTTGTCCTGCATTATAATCTGATTTATTATAATTTTTTATGAAAGGGATTTCATTTCCTAATACATCTAAAGAGATGAATGAGAGTATTAATAATATGCAGAGATAATATTTAAGTTTCATCTACTTGCCAAATTGTTTATCATTCTATTAATTAAGTAAATATACTTCTTTGTTCAACAAAATTAGATTTTGGATTGAAGGGTTAATAATAAATAATTATTTAGTCGATAGTGACTAAATAATTATTTATTATTAACTTGTGCAATCTTATTGAAAGAAATGTAATGAAAACAAAGCTAAAAATTATTCAACAAGCGATCAGATTATTTAACCAATCTGGCTTTTCAGCTATTTCATTACACGAATTAGCTCAATATCTTGAAATGAGTCGGGGTAATTTGACATATCATTTCAAAGATAAAAGTGTCCTCTTAGAAGTGATATCTAATCAAATGTGGTCGAAAATAGAGGAAGAGCGCTCAAAATCAAGAAAGTTACCTTCATTTGAAAATTTACACAATGAAGTGCAATTGTATTACAAATTTCAAAAAGAGTATGCATTTATTTTCTTAGATATACATGTTTTGAAACATCCTGTCATCAAAAAACAATTTAGAAAGATGACAGAAAAAACCATTCAAGATAACAAAGCGGCTATAGCATTTGCTATAAAATTAGGCAATATGAAAAAGGAAGTTATTCCTGGAATGTACCACAATGTTGCTTTTATTACTTGGATGCTTACCTTTTATTGGTTACCTCAGCAAATCATTCGAGGAGAAAAAACTAAAGAAGATGGTGAAAAAATGATCTGGAGCGTCTTATTACCACACTTTACAGATAAAGGTTTACAATCTTTTCAATCATTTTTTGGGAAAGATTATTTAAACGGATTGGGTCAAGCTTTTGAAGAAGATATTGATCAGTTCATTTCATTTTAATAAAACACAATAACAAAATTACATGCGAAGTTTTTCATCAAAAATAAACACAAAAAGTAAGTTGTTCCTTGAGAATTATGAGGAAATGAAAAAGCTGGTTAAAAAGCTTGATGGGCATTTAGAAGAAGGGCGTTTTCAAGGAAAAGAAAAACATCTTGATCGAGCCAGAAAAAGAGGTAAATTTCTAGCAAGAGAACGTTTAGAATTCGTTTTAGATCAAGATAGTCCTTTTCTTGAGTTATTACCTTTGGCAGGAATGGAAAAGAAAGGCGGATTTGGAGCAGGAGGAACCAATGTATCTGGAATTGGTATTGTTTCTGGTAAACTTTGCATGATTAATTCAAATGTAGGAACTAGAAAAGGCGGATCTGTTGATTATAGTACTACTTTTAAAGCTTTACGGATTGGAGAAATCACCGTTGAAAATAAATTACCTACGATCAATTTAGTAGAAAGTGGAGGAGCGAATTTACCAGATCAGGCAAAGATTTTTAACTATGGTGGAGAAACATTTAGACAAATCACACAACGATCTAAATTAGGTTTAACAACAATATCCATTGTTTTTGGTAACGCAACTGCTGGAGGTGCTTATGTGCCTGGGATGTCAGATTTTTCTATTTTTCAAAAAAATGCAGCGAAAGTATTTCTTGCGGGACCTCCTTTGGTAAAAATGGCCACCAATGAAATTGCAACGGATGAAGAATTAGGTGGTGCAGAAATGCACAGTAGAGTTTCTGGTGTTTCAGATTATTTAGCAGAAGATGAATTAGATGGTATTCGTATTGCTCGAGAAATTATGGAGTTTGTTCATACTAAAAAACCTTTTTTTGAACCAGAAGAAGAAATAGAAGAACCAAAATTTGATGCAGAAGAAATTCTAGGTGTTGTCTCTGCCAATGTAAAAAAACCATTTGATGCCAGAGAATTAATTGCTCGTATTAGTGATGGTTCGAAAATTTCTGAATTTAAACCTGAATATGGAAATACGCTCATAACTTGTTGGACAAAAATACAAGGTTATCCCGTTGGTATTTTAGCTAATAATGGAGTTATTTTTTCTGAATCTGCCAATAAAGGAGCACAATTTATTCAGTTATCTAATAAAAATAATATTCCTTTAATTTTTATGCATAATACAACAGGCTATATGGTTGGAAAAGCATACGAAGAAGGAGGAATTATTAAAAATGGAGCGAAATTAATTAATGCCGTTTCTAATAGCCAAGTCCCACACATCACGTTAATGATTGGTTCTTCTTATGGAGCAGGTAATTATGGAATGAATGGTCGTTCTTATCATCCTCGATTTTTATTCGCTTATCCTAATTCCAAAGTTGGTGTTATGGGCTCTGAACAATTAGCAGGAGTGATGGAAATTATTCAAAGAGCTGCTTCAAAAAAAATGGGAATTCCTTTTGATAAAGACAATGCAGAAATGCTAAAACAAATGATGATGATGGAAGCGGAATCAAAATCATCAGCTTGGTATTCTACATCTGAATTATGGGATGATGGATTATTAGATCCAAGAGAAACTAGAAACTATTTAGGATTTGCATTAGCAGTTGTTTATCAAAATGAAATAAAAGGCGCAGATGCATATGGAGTTTGGAGAATGTAAATTTTTTAAATTTTTCTTTTCCATTAATTCATTTACCATTTAATATAATAATGAAAAAAATAAATACCATTAAAAATATAGATTCCATTTTAATTGCAAATCGAGGAGAGATTGCTTCTCGAATAATACGAACTTGTAAAAAAATGGGAATTAAAAGCATTGCTGTTTTTTCTGATGCTGATCAAAATGCTTTATTTGTACAAGAAGCAGATCTAGCCGTTCATATTGGAGAAAGTTCTCCTAATGCTTCTTATTTAGATATAGATAAAATAATATCTACTGCTAAAAAATTAAATGCGAATGCCATCCATCCTGGTTATGGTTTTTTATCAGAAAATGTAAAATTTGCTAAAAGATGTCAGGATGAAAATATTATTTTTATTGGTCCACATCCTGAAGCTATTTCTGCTATGGGTTCTAAATCCAAAGCAAAAGAATTAATGATAAAAAATAATGTTCCTGTTGTTCCAGGTTATCAAGGAGATGATCAAAGGGATGAAAAGTTAATTGCAGAAGCTAAAAGAATTGGATTTCCTTTATTACTAAAAGCTACTGCTGGAGGAGGAGGAAAAGGAATGCGTATTGTACATGAAGAAAAAGAAATTAAATCCGCCATTGATGCAGCTAAAAGAGAATCTAAAAATGCTTTTGGTGATGATGAATTAATTATTGAAAAATATATTTCTTCTGGTCGACATATTGAATTTCAAATTTTTGGTGATCAACATGGTAATACCATCCATATCTTAGAAAGAGAATGTTCTATACAAAGAAGATATCAAAAAGTAATTGAAGAAAGTCCTTCACCGATTATGGATGAAGCTCTGAGAAACAAAATGGGGGAGGCAGCTGTAAATGCTGCTAAAGCTTTGAATTACGATAATGCTGGAACAGTTGAATTTATTTTAGATGATACGAACAACGAATTTTATTTCCTAGAAGTTAATACAAGATTACAAGTAGAACATCCAGTAACTGAAGAAGTTACGGGATTAGATCTTGTACAGATGCAAATAGAATCTGCACAAGGAATTCCGCTTTCGATTGTTCAAAAAGATGTAAAAGGAAAAGGATATGCTATTGAATGTAGATTATATGCAGAAGATCCTTATCATGATTTTTTACCCGTAACGGGGAAAATAATTAAATTTGAATACCCTGAAATAGAAGGACTAAGAGTAGAATCAGCGATACAAAGTCATTCAGAAATTTCTATTTTTTATGATCCAATGATTGCTAAAATTATTGTATGGGATAAAAATAGATTTTCTACACTTAGAAAAATGCAATATGTTCTTCAAAATTTAAT
>JAHDII010000234.1 GCA_020630895.1 Saprospiraceae bacterium | reverse complement strand
ATGAAATTTATTTTAAATTTTTTTATTTTTCTATTTTATTTTAATTCTATAATTGTAGGGCAGGTTGATTTAAACACTATAGTATATTCTAATGAAACTGAGCGTAATCTTTTTTTCAATTATACCCAAGAACAGGCATTTGATTTATTATATTCAATCGATTTAAAAGAAGAGAAATTAAGTAAATTAGAAGCTAATAAAAATGAATTTTATATTTTTTTAAAGAATATTCAAGAACATATATCCAACAAAAAAAATAAGAAAAAAATAAAATATATCTACGATGAAATTCATACCAATTATTTAAAACTATATGCTGATAACCCTATTTTTTCAGATATTTTTTTACATAATAAATATAATTGTGCAACAGCAACAGCTCTTTATGTTTTAGCATTTGATTATCTTAATATTCCTTATCAAATTAAAGAAATACCTTCTCATGTTTATCTTATCGTATATCCTCAAACCGAAAAAATATTATTAGAAACAACAGCTCCAGAAGCAGGAATTGTTGAAATTAAAAAAAAGCATATTGAGTTTTATAAACAAAACTTATTGGCTAATAAAATTATTACTCAAAATGAAGCTAATGATAAAGATTTTTTTAATCAACATTTTTTAACAGATGTCACTATTAATTTAAAAGAACTTATTGCTATTCAATATTATAATAATTCCCTTATATATATTGAAGATGAAAAATATAAACAGGGAGTTATTCAATTAAAAAAAGCACATCTTTTTTATAAAGTAAAATATATTAAAAGTTTGCTAAATTTATGTTTGGCATCTTTGCTCGATAGTAAAGAGCCAGATGTTTTAAATTATTGCAATTATTTATCAGATCTTTATGGTTACAATGAGGATGATTTAGAAGAAGCAGTAGAACTTTTTTTTAGCATTTATAGAGCTAAAGCTTATCAACTTATTGAAGAAACCCAAGGAGATAAAAAAATAATTCTTTTTCAAGAGTGTTTATTAGAAAGGATTAAGAATGATGTTTTGAAGGAAGAATTTAGCAATTTTACTTATTTACTATTAGCAGAATATTATTATAAATCGCTAGAGTTTGAACATTCTCTTAAGTATGCAGATAAAATTTATGCTAATAATAATAGAAAGGATTATAATCTATTGATTACAGATTGCTTGATGATGAAATTTAAAAATATTTCTAGACCAGAAGAGGGATTGGATTCTATAAAAATTTATGAAGCTAAATATGATTTTCTTGCGAAAGAAAAAAATGTGCAAAGTTATAAAGGCTGGTGTTTTCTAAATTTAATTTATTCTTTTTTTGAAATAAATAATTTAGAAAAAGGAAATCACTATCTTGATGAATTTAGAAGAAATTTTACTCCTAATTCTAATGTTTTTATTGATAGTGGACTTTTAGGGGCTGCATTTGGTGCAGCTTCAGCATATCATTTTAGAAATGATAATGATGATTTAGCTAAAAAATTGTTAGAAGAAGGATTAGAATTTTTTCCTAATAATGTTGAATTAAATAGAAAAATGAAACTTCTTAAAGAAGCAGGATATTAATTTAAAACTTGAATATTTTACTACGTTCTAAAAGATTATCAGGAATTTAAAGGCATAAATTTTTTATAAAACTCCCTCACTATTTGTTTCATAGAATCAGGTAACCTTTGATTCATTTCCTCTATCATAAAATTGGGAATATCATTATAATATGCTTCAGCAATTGAACCTGCAATGGCTGCTTGAGTATCTGCATCTCCTCCTAGAGAAATAGCCAATCTTATTGTACTTTCGAAATCAGTGCTATGTAAAAAACAACAAATGGATTCAGGTACAGAACCTTGACAACTTACATCAAATGTATAAGTAGGGCGGATCTCATCTGGACTTTTACTTAAGTCATAGCCAAAAGTAGTTTCAATATACTTTTTTATTTCTTCTTTTGATTTTTTTTGACGAGCTAGAAAAATAGCCGCTGCTATGGATTGAGCTCCCTTAATTCCTTCTGGATGATTATGTGTGGGTAAAGCACTTTCTTCAGCTTTTTGTAAACATTCTTCTAGAGTTTTCATATAACCACAAGGACTCACTCTCATGGCAGAACCATTCCCATAACTATTATATGCTCCTTGAATTTTTCCTTTCAACCATTCTTTGAAATTACCACCATATCCTACTTCAAAATATTCATTACCCCAATGTAACATTGAAGTTTTAAAAGAAATGTCATTTAAAATACTATCTGCAATAGCAATTGTCATTACAGTATCATCTGTAATTTTTGAGGATTCAGTAAATAGTTCAAAATCCATACTTTTTATCTTTCGGATTTCATGTCTCGATCCTATAATATCTCCTAAAATAGCTCCTATCATGATAATTGATTTTATGTAAGTTTTAAAAATAAACTAAGTTTATGTTAATACAACTATTTACTTCCTAAAATAGTTTCCTATAAAAGGGTTTTTATGAAAAAAATTTTAATCATAGGAGGTACAGGAATGCTTCGCAAGGTGAGTGAGTATTTTATTGAGGCTAATCATGAAGTAACAATTATAGCTAGAAATCTAAGTCGGCTTGAACATTTAAAAAACAAATACAAGGAGAAGGAAGATTCAATTCAGATTATTTCAGCAGACTATGCTAATGAAATATTATTTTTAGAAAGTATTCATTCACTTCTCAAATCGAATGATTTTGATATTGCTCTTTTATGGATACATTCTTTTGCAGATTCTTGCAAAAATCAATTGATAGAAATATTATATCATAAAAATTCATTGATTCAGATATATGATGTAAAAGGTAGTGCTTACTATCATCCCCAATCTTTATTGAAGTATAATGATAAATGTTATTCTATTTATTTAGGGTATCAAAAAGAAAATGATACTTCTCGGTGGCTCACTCATAATGAAATTTCTGCGGGCACAATATATGCTATCACTCATGAGTTAAAGGAATATATAATTGGTCAAGTTTCTCCTTGGGAAGAAAGACCATAATATTTTAATAATTTAAATATGTAAGTGGATTAATATTAGTATATTGGTATGGTATTTGCATGTTTTTTATAAAACAAATTAAGATGAAAAAGATTTTATTTTTATCATTGATCGCTCTAGGATTTTCATTCAGTTTATCTGCTCAAAAAGAAGAAAAACCTATCAAGCAGGAACAGAAAACATATACTTATGAAGAAGCTGTTGAGGCATTAACAGCACATGAAGATGAATTTGGTACAAAGGGAGAAATTGTAAAAATTCCGAGTATTGGAATACAAATTTTTAATGCTCGAATGAAAAAAAATGTATCACTTTCAACTTTAGCTTTTGTGATAGGACTTAATGAAGAATCCATGAAAAAGGTAGAAACCAATTTAATCGTTCCTACTAGAGATATTTTAACAAAAATAGAAGATTTTTTAGGAACAGAGATTATTATTTCAAATTAGTAACACTACACTTTATTAAATAGTTTATTATTAGGCTCTTTGGTTTCAAAGAGCCTTTTTTGTTGAAATGTACATATATCAATCAATTATATTTGTTACCTTGTGAGTTGTTATATTTGAGAAGATTATTTACAATTGAAGATGGAAGAACTAAACAAACTAAATATTTCAGAAGCTGAAAATATACTTAAAGAATGGGCAGTTTTTACACCTACAGACGAGATATGGAGAAAAATAATCAAGCTATCTATAGCACAAGTTGAAATTCACAAAAATGTTGAATTCCTTGATTATGTCAATAAAACAATTAAACATTGGGATGACACAATAAGAAAAAAATCAAGCAGTTCTTCTGCTCCAAACTATATTTTAAAAATATCGAGATATTTACAATACTATAGAAGAAGTCAAACAACTTTATCATCATTTAAAACTGTAGAAGAATATTCATATATTAAAAGACTTGAATTTCATAGATGTGAATGGGTTAGAGGAATTGAAAATCTTACCAACACTCCACATTTACAAAATCTTGAATACCTGCGAATTCATGATACTTGTTTCATAGGAGGAAGTTTAAAAGAACTAATGGCTGCAAAATGGATGAAAAATCTCAAATTTCTATACTTGGGGAAAATTGATGACCACCAATTTCTACCTGCACTCTTAGAGAGAACAGATATGAATCAATTAGAATCTCTTACTTTATATGAACTAGGTTCAGAATTGAGTAATGAAAAATTAATGAATCATCTTATACAATTTTTATCCTATTGCAAAGTTAAACATCTAAATTTATCAAAAACTATATATAGTAGCCCTAAAACTAATTTTTTCCTAAAAAAATTAAGTAAATCCCAAGTATTGAAAGGACTTGAATCACTTAATTTATGTACTTATATAATAGGAGGATCTTCAAATAGGAATTATTGCCAAAAAGAAATACAAATTCTGCGAAATTCGAGATTTTGTAATAAGAATCTTAAAATATTAATGGATTGGAATGATGAAGTATGATAAATGTGTATCTAAAAGATGTAGTTGTTAATACTTCGCTGACATTTGGGAGAATCAGTTATATGATTCGTTATAAATTAATAATTATTTTTGCAATTATGAAAATGGTTCACTTGTTTTTCAGAATAACTATATAGAACGTTTATCATTATAAAAAGTAAACCTTATCATCATCAATAAAATATCATAAGATGAAAGACTTTTTAAAAATCCAAATACAAGAAATAACTGAACAAATAGATGCTCAATATAAATATAGAGAAGAGAAAGAAAAATGGATCAACGGTGTAGTTTATTTAGTTTCTGCACATTACATTACTACTGAATATAAAAACCATACTATTTTTTTAGAGTATGAATTAGGAAAATATAATATGGGATATGTAAAAATGGAATTAGAAAGGGATCATATAATGATTCCTTTTCAGTTTAAAAAAGTAAGCCATTTAAGAAGATTATTTAATTCTAAAATGAATAGTTTACAAGTAGTATGCAAGAATAAAATATTCAAAAAAGAAATAGAAAGATTGTTAATAGAATCTCATTTAGAGCAAATTGCTAGAGATACATTATTTGAACCTCAAATAGAAATCCAACAAAAAAAAGGAGGATATGAAATGATTACTAAATTTTATTTAGGGTTTGATGATAAAGAACATTCAATTATTCCTATGATAGACTTTTATAAAGGAATTATTGATTACTTTGCAAGAAATTAATTGAAAATTTGATGTCAATGAAAATAGAATTTAGAGTTGTAGGAAAAACATCTTTTGATTATTTAAAAGAAGGAATAGAAATTTATCAAAAAAGATTAAAACATTATTGTAATTTTTCTATTAATATTATTCCAGATATTAAAAATGCTAAAAAATTAACGGAGACACAAATTAAAAATAAAGAAGGAGAGGCTATTTTAAATAAAATAAATCCTAATGATATTTTAATATTATTAGATGAAAATGGAAAAGAATTTTCGTCGATAGAATTTTCTAAATATATAGAAAATAAATTAATGCCATTAGGCAAAAAAATAATTTTTGTGGTAGGAGGGGCTTATGGTTTTTCTGATGT
>JAHDII010000233.1 GCA_020630895.1 Saprospiraceae bacterium | reverse complement strand
TCACAATACGATCATAATAAGGAGAAGCAATATCATCATCATTACCATCTTGTATCGCTCCTGAACCGTCACTATCTAATAACATATCATAATTATTAGCAATCTCTGTTACTAGACCTGTAACTATAGAAACCGTTGTTCCTTGTGGTGACTGTAAATTAACTACTACTTGATGACGTCTTGGACCTACTGTGATATTTAAACCTACATTTAAATCTGTGATGGTCATATCATCTGTAACATTGAAAGTCATTGTTGATTCTGAACCTCCACAACTATTATCTGTAAAAGGAGTAGATATTGTATTCTCTACTTCAGCATTACCTGTGCATTGCAAATTATGATTGTAATTCATTATTTTTAATGCATACATTGGGCTGTTCATTTCTAAATCCCAATCGCCGTCCACTCCTGTAATATCATCAGAAGCTGCAACAGAAATATCTAATGCGGTTTGAATGTATTCTACAGCTTTTCGTCCTTTTTTGCCTTGAGCAAAATTGCAACCATATATATTAAGCTGTTTATAGTTTGGCGATACTTCACTTTCTTGTAGCCATTTGACTATTTGAGGAGCATTATACCAAGTTTCATTTATCAGAAGTTCTCCAGAACGACCATGTGTAAATAAATGGAATGTTCTTTTCTTATTAGAACTATATATTTCTTTTTCTAGTAAAGATTTTTCTTCAACATCGTTATCTATATAAAAATTTAAAGTTTTCTCTTTCTCTAAATTTATGATTAAAAAACTTTGAGAAAAAATTAAATATGCCATACAAAATATTCCAATAAGGAAGAGAAATTTAGTTTTTAGTGTTAGCGAATACATATTATACATTTTTAATGTGTAGGAAATAAAGTTATATGTATTCCAAAAGCCGAAAACTATACCAAGAACCTTGTTAAAAAAACAAAAAACACCTTTTTGTGACTACACAAAAAACATCAACAAGCCATAAATCGATTATATATAAGGTAAATACGAAATAAAAGTGACTAACATGTAGTTAGATCGTTAGATCAATGTAAGATAAGATCTGGCCGTGTGTCATCTTGAAGTATCAATATAAACTATTTAGGTATGCTTAAAAACCCAAACTTTTTTTATTCATTAACAGGAACAATTTTATACACTTTGCCTGGATCTTCTACTCCAAAATAAATAAATCCATCTGCACATTGGCTCACACTTCTCATTCTTCCAATTGTAGGAAATAATTTTTCTTCTTTAAGAAAATTTCCATTATCGTCTAAATCATTTCTATTTAAATAATTAAATTTTAATGAGCCTGATAAAATATCTCCTTTCCATTTTGGATATTTATCGGAGGAAATAAAATCCATTCCACAAACAGCAATAGATGGCACCCAATAATGTAAAGGTTGTTCCATTCCTTCTTTATGAGTTTCATCAGTAATTTTTGTTCCAATATAATTAATTCCATAAGTAATTACAGGCCAACCATAATTATTTCCTGCTTCTACTAAGTTAATTTCATCACCTCCTCTTGGACCATGTTCGTTATTATAAATTTTATTATTTCTTTTGTCGTAACATAAGCCTTGAGGATTTCTATGTCCATAAGAAAAAATTTCTTTTTTAGCATTAGCATCATTATAAAAAGGATTAGTTGCAACTGGCGTTCCATCGTCATTTAATCGCAATACCTTTCCTAAATGATTATCTAATTTTTGAGGATAATCATCTCTTTTTCCTCTTTCTCCTATAGCTATAAATAAATATCCTTCATTATCAAAAATCATTCTACTACCATAATGATGAGATGTAGCAACATAAGGTTTTGCGATAAAAATATCTTTTCCATTTTCTATTTTATTATTTACTAATTTTCCAGAAAAAATAGCTGTTGTATTTAAATCACTATCGCTTGGATGAAATTTAGAATAACTTAGATATATTCTTTGATTATCATCAAAATTAGGATGCAAAATTACATCCATTAATCCTCCTTGTCCTCTAAATCTTACAGAAGGAAGTCCTTCAATTTTTTTAATATTTTTATTTTTATCAATTGCATATAATTCGCCTGATTTATCTGTAATAAATAAAATTCCCTCATTAGATTGAGTAATTCCCCAAGGAGAATTAATTTTATCTGTAATTAATTCTAATTTTAATTTCATTCCTTCAGAAACAAAAACAACATCTGTATTTTCTCCTGAAGAAAATTCTTCTGATTTTTTATCTTCAATTGCCGATAAAATATATTCTACTAAATGTTCTATTTCTTTATCTTGCAAGACTTCTTTATAAGCAGGCATTCCATCTTTTTCTATTCCATTTTTAATGACATTAAACATAGATTTTTTATCACTACCATACACCCATTTTTCTCTATCAATAAATTCTTTTACATTTTTGCCATGACAAGAAGAACAAAATTCTTCATAATGTTTTTTAGAATTGCCAATAATTTCTTCTTGATTTTTTTTTATTTGTTTTGCTGTGGCACATTTGTAAATAATAAAAACAAAGAGCACCAATACCAATAAAATAGATAAACTATAAGTTATTTTTTTAATCATAATATTTTATTTTTAATACTCTTTAAAAATTAGATTTTATTATTTCCATTCTTTAAACTGTCGAATTAATCCTGTAGTCGAAGCATCATGAAATTTTATATTTTCATTATCTTTTAATTGTGGCAATATTTTTTTTGCTAATTGTTTTCCTAATTCTACTCCCCATTGATCAAAAGAATAAATATTCCAAATTACGCCTTGAGTAAAAATTTTATGTTCGTATAAGGCAATTAATTGTCCTAAAGTTTTAGGTGTTATTTTTTTAACTAAAATAGAATTACTCGGTCTATTACCATTAAAAATTTTATAGGGTAATAATTTTTTAATTTGTCTTTTATTTAATCCTGCTTCTATTAATTCTTGTTCTGCCTGTGTTTCAGTTTTCCCATTCATTAAAGCTTCTGTTTGAGCAATAAAATTAGCTATTAATTTATCATGATGATCTCCTATCGGATTATGGGATTGTGCAGGAGCAATAAAATCACAAGGAATTAATTTTGTTCCTTGATGAATGAGTTGATAAAAAGCATGTTGTCCGTTAGTACCTGGTTCTCCCCAAACAATAGGTCCTGTTTGATAATTTACTGCTTTACCTTTTTTGTCCCTACATTTACCGTTACTCTCCATATTTCCTTGTTGAAAATATGCAGCAAATCGATGTAAATATTGGTCGTAGGGCAAAATAGCTTCAGTTTCTGTTTCAAAAAAATTATTATACCAAATTCCTAGCAACGCTAAAATAACAGGCATATTATTTTTTAATTCTGTTTTTAAAAAATGTTGATCCATTTCATAAAAACCATCTAACAATTCTTCAAATCTTTTAAAACCAATGGCCAAGCAAATAGATAATCCAATCGCAGAAGTTAAAGAATAACGTCCTCCTACCCAGTCTTTAAAGGGGAACATATTTCCTACATCAATTCCAAATTCTTTTACTTTTTCGGTATTTGTTGAAGCAGCAACAAAATGCTTTTCAATAAAATATTTTTCTTTTGCTTGAGATAAAAACCAATCTCTTGCAGAAAAAGCATTGGTCATTGTTTCCTGAGTGGTAAATGTTTTTGATGCAATAATAAATAAAGTAGTTTCTGGATCTAATTTTTTTAAAGTTTCAGCTAAATGTGTTCCATCAATATTAGAAACAAAATGAATATTCAAATGTGTTTTATATTTTTTTAATGCCTCTGTTACCATTACTGGTCCTAAATCAGAACCTCCAATTCCAATATTAACAACATCCGTTATTCTTTTATTCGAATATCCTTTCCATTTCCCAGAAATAACTAATTCTGAAAAATTTTCCATTTTATTTAAGGTTTCTAAAATAAAAGGCATTATATTTTCTCTATCTACATATACTGGGTTTTTTGAACGATTTCTTAATGCAGTATGTAAAACAGCTCTATTTTCTGTTGCATTAATTTTTTCTCCAGAAAACATTTCGCCAATTGCTTTTTTTAATTGACATTCTTCAGCTAGTTCTATTAATAAATCAAATGTTTCTTTTGTAATTCTATTTTTTGAAAAATCTAATAAAATATCATTATCTTTAATTGAAAACGAATGAAACCGATTTCTATCTTTTTTAAATAAATCTTTCATATGCACATTTTTAATTTCTTTATAATGTGCTTTTAATTTTTTCCAAGATTCCGTTTTTGTTGGATTCATTTTGATAATGTTTAAAAGGTTTTATAGGTTTATAAGGTTTAAAAGGTTTTATAGGTTTATAAGGTTTTATAGGGTTTTATAGGGTTTAAGGGTTTAAAAAATTTTATAGGTTGTTAGGTTTTTGTTTTTAGGTATTTAATTAATGCTAGGATAAGGCTTCTTGTTTTTCTTCCTTGTTCTCTAATGATATTAATTTCTTTTTTTCTAAATAATTTAAATCTTCAAATTTATCAATAATTGCATATCAAGTATAAAAAGAACAAAAATAAAAAATAAAACCTTCCAAAATCTTAATAAGCTCTTCAATCTTCAAAATTTTCCTAAACAGAAACTTTAGCTTTAATATGTGGGTGGGGATTATAATTTATTAATTCAAAATCTTCAAAAGTAAAATCAAAAATTGATTTTACTTTTGAACTTATTTTCATTGTAGGAAGAGAACGAGGTTCTCGACTTAATTGTAATTTCGTTTGTTCTAAATGATTCAAATATAAATGAGCATCTCCAAAAGTATGAACAAAATCTCCATATTCTAAATCACAAACTTGTGCTATCATCATCGTTAAAAGAGCATAAGAAGCAATATTAAAAGGAACTCCTAAAAAAACATCTGCACTTCGCTGATATAATTGACAAGACAATTTTCCTTCTGCTACATAAAATTGAAATAAACAATGACAAGGAGACAAAGCCATTTGATGCAATTCTCCAACATTCCAAGCATTAACTAAAATTCTTCTTGAGTTAGGATTATTTTGAATTAAATCAATCGCTTCACTAATTTGATCGACAACTGTTCCGTCTGCTCCTTCCCAACTTCTCCATTGTTTTCCATAAACAGGACCTAAATTTCCTTTTTCATCTGCCCATTCATTCCAAATTCTAACACCATTATCTTGTAAATATTTAATATTGGTATCTCCTTTTAAAAACCACAATAATTCATGAATAATAGATTTTAGGTGCAATTTTTTTGTAGTAACCATTGGAAATCCTTCTTGTAAATCAAACCTCATTTGATATCCAAAAACACTTTGTGTTCCTGTCCCTGTACGATCTCCTTTTTTTACACCATGTTCTAATATATGCTCTAATAAATCTAAGTATGCCTTCATATTATAATATTCATTTAATGCAAAAATAAGGAAACCCACAAGACTTTTGAAGTTTTTCAAACTTCAAAAGTCTTGTAAAGAAATGAAACACATAATTAATTGATTTTCAATTAATTATACAAATACTTGTTTTCTATTTCTTAATTGTTTGAAAATCAAACAATTAAGAAATAGTTTTTCATTTTAAATACTTTT
>JAHDII010000232.1 GCA_020630895.1 Saprospiraceae bacterium | reverse complement strand
CGAATGCAAAAGTACTACCCTTTTTCCTATCTTCCAAACTTTTCTTAATCTTTTTTAAAAAAAAGTTGAACAAATCTTTTTGTGAAAACTTTTACTCTGATTGGGAAAACAAAGGTAGTATTTTTCTCTAAACGAGCAAACTATTTTTTAAATTTTTCAAATAAAATTATGTTTAAAAGTAAAAGTAAAAATGAATATATGGAATCATCTATAGGAATAGAACCTAACCTAATATTTGAAAATTCAGAAGAATTATACATTACTAATGGCTCTGAAGTGCAGTAACCTGTTAATAATCCATTAATTATGATGAAAGGAATCCATGAAATAACATAAGCTGGTAAGAACCATTTTACCTCTTTAACTTGATTTGTAATTATTATATAAAAAAGTACAGCTGATGAAAAATAAAATGATGATGATGTATATATCTTACCAAAAAAAACTGTTCCTCCTAAAAAAAATAATATGCCAATGATTAAAAATATTTTTGAATTTATTATTTCTAGAGAAAATTTAGCAAAATAATGCTTCAAACACTCATAAATAAAAACGCAAGCATAAGGAACTGTGATAAAAAAAAGTATTTCACCTAATGGTAATCCCAATATTTTTTTATAATAATACTGCGAGTTAAATCCCCAAACAGAATAATATGTGAAAAATATATCCCATAAAATAAAGAATAATCCTACTATAGTAATAGATTTAAATAAAGGTACCCAATTTTTATAAAAGGCTACTTTCTTATCAAAGGAAAGTATTAAAGGAAAAAAGATAATTCCGAGATTAATCCATAAATAAAAAAATTGTGCTTCAAAGATGCCAAATGGAATATGAGGAACATTTTTTTGCAATTCTGCAGAATTAGGAAGACCATATACCCATTGAATCATCACTAAAATTATAGCAATAATTGATAATAATATTAAAATCTTATTTTTCATTAATATAATTCATAATAAAGCTTAACCTTTATTTATTTCATTCAAAATAAGGGTTGCAACAATTTTTCCAGAAATTAAAGCAGGAGGAACTCCTGGTCCAGGAGAAGTTAACTGCCCAGTATAAAATAAATTTTTAATTTTTTTATTTTTAATTTTAGGTTTTAAAATCGCTGTTTGTCTTAATGTATTGGCTAATCCATAGGCATTTCCTTTAAATGCATTATAGTCTTTTTTGAAATCATTAATAGCAAAAGATTTTTTAAAAATTATTGAATCTTCTATAGACTGATCCAATAATTTTTCAAGGCGATTTATTATAATTTTAAAATATTTTTCTCTTAATTGATTGGAATCTTCTAAATCAGAAGCAATAGGAATTAAGATAAAAAGGTTTTCACAATTTTCAGGAGCTACTGTTTTATCTGTAACTGAGGGAGCGCATAAATAAAATAATGGTTGAGTAGGCCATTGCGGATTCTCATAAATTTCATTAGCATGTTTTTCAAAATCTGTATCAAAAAACAAGTTATGATGCTGAATATTTTTTACTTTTTTATTGAGTCCTAAATAAAAGAGTAAAGATGAAGGCGCCATTGTTCTTTTATTCCAATATTTTTTAGAATAATTCCTATTCTTTTTATCTAATAATTGTTGTTCTGTATGATGATAATCTGCCGAACTGACGACAACATCTGCTTTATATTTTTTATTTTTTGTAATTACATTGACTACTTTATCATTCTTAATTTCTAATTTTTCAACATTTGCATTTAACTCAAATTTCACCCCTAATTCTTTAGCCAATTGTGCCATTCCTTCTATTATTTTATGCATTCCTCCTTTTGGATACCAAGTTCCAAGGGATAAATCAGCATAATTCATTAAACTATACATTGCTGGTATTTTTTGAGGTGTTGCTCCTAAGAATAAAACGGGGAATTCTAATAATTGAATTATTTTTTTGTTCTTGAACAATTTTCTAACATGAGAAGATAAAGATGAAAACATTTGCAATCTAAATATGCTTGTAAATATTCTTATATCCATAAATTCTAAAATTGATATATTGGGTTTATGAACAAAATCATTCATACCTACTTTGTACTTATATTCTGCTTCTTTAATAAATTGTTCTAATTTTATAGCACTCCCCTTTTCATATTTTTCAAATATTTTTTTTAATTCTTCAAAATTTGCAGGGATTTCCATTATGTCATTTTTTGCAAAATGGATAGAATAAGAAGGATCTAATCTTTGAAGTGTATAATAATCACTTACTTTTTTATTAAAATCCGCAAAAAAATTATCAAATACATCTGGCATCCAATACCAACTAGGTCCCATATCAAAAGTGAATCCATGAGATTCAAATTTTCTTGCTCTTCCTCCAAGCATATTATTTTTCTCTACAATGGTTACATCAAAATCATTATGAGCTAAATAACATGCTGCTGCAAGTCCTGAGAAACCTCCACCTATAATAATTATTCTTTTTTTCAATGATTCATTCTTTTTTTGTTATTCATATTTTATAAAAAAAGCCTTGCAATTTTAATTACAAGGCTCTTTTTTATTTAAAGATAAAGATTAAATTACGCTTTATCATCATCTTTTTTATCTTTATCCTCTTCATTTAATTGATTTTTTAATTCAGAGAATACATCTAAATCGCCTAAAGTAGTACGTTCGATATTAGATTGCTGCTTTTTAACAGCAGAGCGTACTTTTTTCTTTTGCTCTTGCTTTTCTTTCTTCACTTCATCTTGAGCTTCTCTTTTAATATCATCTAAATATCTTGTATGAGAAACTAAAATTCTTTTATCATCTCTATTAAATTCAAGAACTTTGAATGTTAATAAATCTTCTACATCTGCATGATTTCCATCTTCTTTTTTGATATGGCGAAGAGGAGCAAAAGCTTCTAGTCCATAAGGTAATTGAACTATAGCACCTTTATCATCACGACGAACAATAGTCGCTTCATGGAAAGATCCTACAGGGAATACTGTTTCAAATGTGTCCCAAGGATTTTCTTCTAATTGTTTATGACCTAAAGACATTTTACGATTTTCTGCATCAATATCCATAATTACTATTTCAATAGTATTACCTACTTTAGTAAATTCTGATGGATGAGAATAACGCTTTGTCCAAGAAAGATCAGAAATATGAATCATTCCACCAATTCCTTCTTCTAATTCTACAAATACACCATAAGGAGTTAAGTTTTTCACTTCTCCAGAATGACGACTTTCTTTAGGGAATCTTTCACTGATATCACTCCAAGGATCTTTAGACATTTGTTTAAGAGAAAGAGACATTTTTCTTTCTTCTCTATCTATAGTTACTACTTTTGCTTCGTATTCTTGTCCTAATTTGAAATATTCTCTTGCATTTACAGGTTGATTACTCCAAGTTACTTCAGAAACGTGAATTAGACCTTCAACACCAGGAGTAATTTCTAAGAAAGCTCCATAATCTTCAATATTAACTATTTTTCCTTTTACAACAGAACCTTCGCTAACCTCTGCAGTTAATACTTCCCAAGGATGAGGTTGTAATTGTTTAAGACCTAGAGATATACGTTTTTTGTTTTCATCAAAGTCTAATACAACAACATTTATTTTTTGATTTAATTCTAATACTTCTTTTGGATGCGAAATACGTCCCCAAGAAATATCTGTAATGTATAATAAACCATCAACACCACCTAAATCTAAGAAAGCTCCAAAGTCTGTAATATTTTTAACAATACCTTCTAGTACCTGTCCTTTCTCAAGACCACCAATGATTTGTTCTCTTTGTTCTGCTAAATCACTTTCGATTAATGCTTTATGAGAAACAACAGCATTCTTAATAGCTTCATTAATTTTCACTACTCTAAACTCCATTGTTTTTCCTACATAAGAATCATAATCTATAATAGGTTTAATATCTATTTGTGATCCTGGAAGGAAAGTTTCTAAGCCATTACAATCAACGATAAGACCACCTTTAGTTTTAGAAACTACAATACCTTTTATTACAGTACCTTTTTCATAAGAATCAACAAGGCTTTCCCAAGCTTTTAATAATTTAGCTTTCCTGCGAGAAAGAATTAACTGTCCTCTTGCATCTTCTTGTAATTCTACATAAACATCAACAACATCACCTGGTTTTAATTCAGGCATATCTCTAAATTCTGATAATGATACTAGACCATCAGATTTATATCCTACATCTAAAACAACATCTCCGTCACTAATTGTATTTACAGTTCCTTTTACTACCTCGTTTTCTAAAATAGAAGATAAAGATTTTTCATAACCTTCTAACATTTCTTCTTTCTCAGAATCTGTATATACTATTGCATTTCTTTTTCCTAATGACCAATCAAAATCATCATGAGCTCCTTTATCTTCAACAACTTGTTCTAATACAACATCTTCAATGTCTTCTTCGTTATTTTCTTCCTCGTTATTTTCTTCTTTTTTCCAAGAAAAAATAGCTGCAGTAGCTGTTGCTTCATCAACAAAAGAAGGGCTTCTACCAATTTCTTGGTGATTTCCTGCTTTTAAAATAATATAGAATAAATCATTTTCTTCTATAACTGAAAATCGTTTTTCGTTTTCACGGTTTTTAATTACAGAATTAATTCCATTATCACGAGATTTTGTAGAAGAATATCCTTCGCTACGAAGTAATATTAATCCTTCTGTATCCATCATCCCAAAATAATGTTCTCCATCCTTTTCAAATATAGAAAAGTCGGGATTAATTTCAGAAGCTTCATGACCTTTATAATCAATAGCATCTAAATAATTATCCTTATCATTGTTGGATTGTTCTTCTTTTGAAGGAGTCTCCTTAGGGGTTTCATTACTCTCTTCGTTCACATTCTTTTCGTCATCTAATAACATATTGGTTCAATTTAATTTTAGTGAATTAATAGAAATGATATAATGGGTAAACCTCAACCACATAGCATTTCTTTTTTCGAGGTGCAAAGGTATGTTTTTTTATTAGATTTTACAAAAAAGAGAGTGAATAGAATTACTTTAGAGGCTGATTTAATAAAAATATCTTTATGAGAGAAGCAGTCAAACCCTTTATTCCTCCATTTATCAGAAAAAAATTACATCAAATTCATTTATTGGTAAGGAAATATATCTATAAAGGAAGCGATTATTATTGTGTTTGTTGTCAGACTTCTTATTCTAAATTTCTTCCTATGAAAACAGGTAGTCACCCTAGAGAAAATGTAGTTTGTCCGGGTTGTGGTTCAGTAGAAAGACATAGAATGTTGCTTCGATATTTACAACAATATGAAGATGTTTTTTTTAAAAAAGGAACTCGAATACTATATATTGCTCCTATGCATGGGATTAGAAAATATTTAAAATCTCTTCCTGATGTTTCGTATTTAGGTGTTGATTTAGAATCTTCTTTAGCGGAAGAACATTTTGATTTAGAAGATATCCCCTACCCTCCTGATTCTTTTGATTTTTGTATTTGCTCACATACATTAGCTCATATTAAAAATGATACAAAAGCTCTTGAAGAAATTTATAGGGTTTTAAGTCCTAAAGGAATATTATTAGTTTTAGAACGAATATATCCTAATGATAAAACAATAGAGAATATTGCAGAAAGCCCAAAAGAAAG
>JAHDII010000231.1 GCA_020630895.1 Saprospiraceae bacterium | reverse complement strand
ACTAGGATGTGTTATATCGCCAGGAGAAATAAATCCATCTTCATTTATATCTGCTACAACAGTTAAATAATAATCCCCAGGATGAAGATAAGTAAAAGTAAATTGATTTTCCTTTTTACTAATTTCTGGAAAAGATAATATTCCATCTTGAATTTCTTTCTTTAAATATCCATAATCACTATTAAATTTTCCATCCTTATTGGTAAGAGAATTATGAGAAAGATAAATAATTAATTTTTTATTTTCAATTAATTTATTTTTTTCAATATGTACGCTAAGTTGAGCAAGGTAAGGCATTTTATTAATAGGATAAGGATCATTAGATAATTTACCTAAGGTAACAATATCCTTAGAAATATCTTGCCAAATATAACTAGCAGAAGTAACAACAGGTTCATTTTCCCAGACAGGTGTAGGTAGTCCTTTTGAAAAGTCTTTATCAATAACATTTTTAGGAAATCCTACTTTTTTTGCAGCATCATGAGATAAATTCAAATGTTTTTTTTCTGCTGTAAATTTCATGTGTCTTTTAGGTTTAGGAAATGTACCAAAACGACTAGTATAAGAATTAAAATCTAATTTATTTCCAGAAAAAATTAATTCCATCCACATGATTTTTTCTCCACCATACGCATCAACTAAACGATAATAATTTTGATGATTGGTAAATTTTACACTATCTAAAACAAAAAAACTTGTTCTATAAATACCATTTAAAATACCTCCATTTCGAGCCATAATAGTTCTTTTACCATTAAACTCCGTTACAAAAAAAGAAGTGAACAAATTACCCATACTTCCTCCTTCAAAAATAGCATGAATATGCGAAGGAGCAATAGGGCGATAATCAAAAGAAAACCATTCATAACTTTCTCTCATAATTTCAATTGAACCCACCCAGTGTCCTTGTAATTGTTCTAATAAAGCAAAACTTTTTTCATTTTCAATAATATCAATTGGAATAATGTTAGGAGGATTAAATTCAGGAGTAGGATTCATATCTATTTCAGTATTGGTAGAATTTGTATTTTTTAAATATCCTTGAGTCGCCCAATCTTCAAATTTTTGTCGTAAATATTTAGGCAATAATCCACTTTGTGGCATAGGATATTTTTTATCATTAATTCGTTCTAGTAAGGCTCCCTGTTTTGTGTGATGTTTAACCGCTTCATAAGACGTTAGTACAAAACCACCACTTGGAGCTGTGCCACTATGACAAGTAGTACAATAATTATTAACGATAGGTTGAATATCTTGAATATATGATATCTTTTGATCAGAAGAAGAAATGGAATTCAAGTTTTTGCAATGTATTCCTAAAATAATAATAGATATTATGGTTAAAAATAATTTCATCTATTTTAATTAATTATTTTTATTTATAAAATCAAATTCCATTGTATAATTTTAGAGTCTGCTAATACAGGAAAAATATAAAGGACAAAAGCAATCTTCTTTTATTTTTAAAATAGATTTATTATGAAAAATAGGATCATATAAAATATTAAAACAATCTTTATCATTAAAATTAAGATGACACATTAAATCTTTGTCAATATACTTTGAAGTATAAAACAATTTTTTTGTATATAATTTCCCCTCAACATGATAAGAATAATCAACCGTTATTCCTGTAAAAATAGGTGCTGAATTATCAGGAGAAGGATGTCTAAAGTTTTTTTGATATTTTATATCAACTAATTCTGTAGATTGAGTATAGATATAATGTGTATTATCTTTTTTGTTCATTTTTAAAATAAAAAAAATAGAACAAAATAATAAGCTTAAAATCAATAATATTTTTTTATAATTCATGTTCATTTTATTCAAATAAATCGTCATTCAACATATCTGCTAAAATATCATTAAATTTGAAATTTTGATTCACAATATCTCTATTTAATACATTATATTCAGATAAACCAAAAATAACGAATTCCATATAATTAGCCAATTCTTCTTTTTTTATTTTTTTAATATTTTTATTGACAAATCTCTCTAAGCCTGGAATTAAATGTAAAGATTTTTCCCAATTTTTATTCGTATCATCATTACTAAAATCAACTTGTTTTCCTTGAGCAAACCAAGCACGAATTGTTTGGTAAGGATCCATTTCATTTTCTCTAATTAATTTTTCAGGATCAGGAAAATGAGCATTAAATTCATCTTTTATAGCAGCTCCTAGTAAACGAATAGCCACACTATACGGTCCTTCTTGTTCTCCTTCATATACCAATTCTACTTTTCCTGTAATAGCAGGAACAACGCCCCAAAAATCGGTCAATCGAGCAGAAGTATTTTTTTCATTATTCAGCAACATCCTACGTTCGGCAGTAGAAACTAAATTCTCAAAACCAGCAATCGTTAAACGAGCAGACACACCACTTTTTTCATCAATATATTCACTATTTCTAGCATGAATAGCAATCCGTTCTAAAATATTTTCTAAAATTTCAGGAACATGAATACTTTCTTTTTGTTCTTGAGGCAATTTAGATTCTTGTCGAGTAATCGCTTTTCCAATTTCTAACTGTTGAGGATAATGAGTTAAAATTTGACTTTCAATTCTATCTTTTAAAGGAGTAATAATACTTCCTCTATTTGTATAATCTTCTGGATTTGCGGTAAATAAAAATTCAATATCTAAAGGCAAACGCAATTTAAAACCACGAATTTGCATATCTCCTTCTTGTAAAATATTAAATAAAGATACTTGAATTCTTGCTTGTAAATCGGGTAATTCATTAATCACAAATAAGCAACGATGAGAACGAGGAATTAAACCAAAATGAATCACTCGTTCATCAGAATAAGGCAATTTCAGAGTAGCCGCTTTAATGGGATCTACATCTCCTACTAAATCTGCAATACTTACATCTGGCGTTGCTAATTTTTCAATATATCGATCATCGCGATGTAACCATTCTATAGGAGTATCATCTCCTTTTTCAGCGATAATATCTTTGGCTTGTCTAGAAATAGGAGCTAAAGGATCATCGTTCATTTCGCTACCTGAAACAACAGGAATATATTCATCTAATAAATGAATCATCAGACGAGCCAAACGAGTTTTCGCTTGTCCTCTTAATCCTAATAATAAAATATTATGTCTAGAAAGGATAGCTCTTTCTAAATCAGGAATAACGGTATCATCAAAACCTAAAATTCCATCAAAAACAGTTTCTTTATTTTTTAGCTTTTGAATTAAATTATCCCTAAGCTCATTTTTAATACTTTTAGATTTATATCCTGTATTTTTTAATTCTCCAAGAGTTTTTATATGTTGCATTGAATATTTTTTTAGATATTGAAGTTTTTAGCAACTTCGTTATCTCTTTTTAACAAATGTACTAAAAAATAGTTGTCTATATAATAGACATTATTAGGAATTGTTTTGATGAGAATAAAAGTATAAAATGCAAATTAAATATATAAAACGGAAAGATATTGATAAACTAAAATGGGATAGCTGCATCCATTATGCAACGAATAGTAATATTTTTGGATACACTTGGTATTTAGATCAAGTTGCTAAAGAATGGGATGGATTAGTTGAAGGAGATTATGAATCGGTTTTTCCATTATTTGAGAAAGAATTAAAATTAGGAATTAAATCTTTATATCAACCAGAATTAATTCCTAAGGCAGGGTTATATTCTATTCATGCTCTTTCTCAAGCACGATTAGATTTATTCATGGATAAAATTCAAAAAGAGTATGATGTTATAGATATTCATTTTAGTGATAGAATTCCATTGAGTAGTACAACACATTTTGCTAATCAAGAATTTGAAGATTATCAATTATTATTAAGAGAAGATTGGGAAAATATTTATAATAATTATTCTCAAAAATTAAAAAATGCTATTCAAGAAATAGATATGAATCAGTATATTATTTCTTCGTCTGTTCGTTTAGAAGAAGTCGCTGATTTTTATTTGAAATATACGCCTCATGCTACCGAAAAAAAGAAACATACTTATTTAAGAATTATGTATAATTTATTACATCGTGGTACAGGCTTTCTTTCAGCGATTACAGATAAAAATAACCATTTAGTAGCCGCTATATTTTTTGTATTCAGTCAAGGAAAACTAATGAGTTTACTTCCTATATTTAATGCTACAGAACAAGGACAAAAATGCTTGTGGAAAATTACAGATTTGATGATTCAATCTAATTCTAATAAACCTATGTTTTTTGATTTTAATATTTCAATGGGAAATATTGGAGCGAAAGAATTTGGAGCCCAAAAAATAATTTATAAAGGAATCCATAAAAATCAATTAAAGGGTTTTAAAAAATGGTGGGTAGGAAAATAAAACTGTATTATACAGTGTTAAAAAGTATTCATGAAAAAAGAAATTAAAAGGGCTTATCTAGAAATGCATGTTGCTGTTTTCCTTTGGGGATTTACAGCGATATTAGGAAAATTAATTTCTTTAGAAGAAATTGATTTATTGTCGATTATTATTTACTTTCATAAGTTTATTATTATTTTCAGTTGTTTGGAAAAATATCTTTTATCTTCCTAAAAAAGTCATTTTTCAAATGATGGGAATAGGAATTATTGTAGCATTACATTGGGTTTTGTTTTTTGGTAGTATTAAATATTCTAATGTTTCTATTTGTTTAGTTTGTATGGCTACAGGTTCTTTTTTTGCTTCAGTATTAGAACCATTTTTTATGAAATATAAACATCGTTGGTACGAAATGATTTTAGGATTATTTGTTATTCCAGGAATGTTTTTAGTGGTTAATTTTATTCCTACAGAAAAAATATTAGGTGTATATATGGGATTAATTTCTGCATTTTTAGCGGCACTATTTTCTATATTAAATAAAAAAGTATTAGACGCTAATCAAGAAGTCCATTCTTTAGGAATGACTTTTATAGAATTATTAAGTGGTTTATTATTTTTAAGTATTGTTTTTCCTTTATATAATAATTATATCAATGCTACTCCTTTTATGCCACAAGGGATACACGATTATTTTTATTTATTAATTTTAGCTGTAGTTTGTACTACTTTTGCCTATAATATAGGACTAAAAGCATTGAGACATATTTCTGCTTTTACTTCTACATTAATTGTAAATTTAGAACCCGTATATGGAATTATTCTAGCTTGGATATTTTTTCAAGAAAATGAAGAAGTAGGTACTTATTTTTATTTAGGAGTCATGATTATTTTAATTTCCGTTTTTGCTCATCCTTTTATAAAAAAGAAATTTGAAAAAGAAGAAAAAGTCATAAAAATAGATGAACATTTAATTGAAAAATAAAACAAATGTTTATTGCCACAGATTAATAGATTTTATTACAAGATATTTATTATAGTCAGATGATTCTTGTTAAAAAATACAGCGTTATTCCCCTGAGCCATCGCTATAATTATACTTTTCGAGTAGTGATTTGTCTTTTCCAAAACCCCTTATTTGTCTTCCATGAAATTTTTTTTACAATAAAATTTAGCAATTAAAATTAAAATTTGAATGTCACAAATAGGAATAAAAGTAGAAACTGTAATGTGAGAAGTGTATAATATGGACATAAAATCTGAAATGATGCTCTAGAAAAGATTATTTATTTATAAAAATAAACAAATAATGATT
>JAHDII010000230.1 GCA_020630895.1 Saprospiraceae bacterium | reverse complement strand
ATTCAAATGTTACCAAAAGAAAAAATGAATAAAACAAGCTCAAAAAATCATCAAGGGGTTATTGGTTTTATTTCTATGGTAGATTATTATAAATTAGAAGATGTTTTACCTCAAATTTATGAACAAAATAAAATTCCTTTAATTTTATTATTAGATGGTGTTACCGATGTAAGAAATTTTGGAGCTATTGCACGTTCTGCTGAATGTTTAGGAGCTAATGCTATTGTTATCGGAAAGAAAAATGCTGCAAGAATTAATGCAGAAGCTATGAAAACCTCTGCTGGAGCATTATCTAAAATACCTGTATGTAGAGAGAATAGCCCTCTTGCTGCACTAGAATTTTTACAATTATCTGGAATTACTATTGCTGCGAGTGATTTAAAAGCAAAAAATAAAATTTCTGATATAGATTTTACAATGCCAACAGCTATACTCATTGGATCGGAAGGAAGAGGGGTTCATTATACTTTATCAGAAAAATCAGATGTTCAATTTATCATTCCACAAGCAGGAACAACCGATTCTTTAAATGTTGCAGTTGCTACAGGAATTATATTATATGAAGTTTCTAGACAAAGGAATTGAAATAAATTTGATAGATATTCAACATAATTTGTAATTTCGCAGAGATAATGAAATGAATTATTTATCCGTTATTAAAACTAGACCACAAACGCTGTTAAAATATTGAAACATTTAATTCCTCATTTCATACCAGAAAAAGAAAAAGAAAAAGAAACGCAAGGGCGTTTTAAGGCTTATGCTATGTTTATAGATATGTCAGGTTTTACGAACCTGACAGAACATCTTTTTAAGGAAGAAGGAAATGAAGGAGCAGAGTTAATGTCTAGAATATTAAATGGTATTTTTTCTCCTTTAGTTAATATCGTTTATCGTAAAGGAGGCTTTATTCCTTATTTTGCAGGAGATGCTTTTACTGCCATATTTTCTATTCAAGAAGATAGCATTTCAGCGGAAGAATTAGCAGATACAGCTCTTGAAATTCAAAAATTATTTTCAAATAAAAAGGAAATTCATAAAGGAAAAGAATTTCCTATCCAACTCAAAATAGGTTTATCTTATGGAGATGTAGAATGGGGTATTATAGGAAGAGAACATAAAGGATATTATTTTAGAGGAGAAGCTATTGACAATTGTGCCGCAAGTGAACATCATGCACAAGTAGGTGAAGTGATTGTAGATGATGCTTACATAGAACAATGTAATGACCCTACATCTCATTTTACGTGCAAAAAGTTAGGAGATGGATTTTATAAAGTTACAGAAGCGAATCCAGGACCTGTTGTTAAATATTATGCCACTGCTCCTCAAATCACTCATGAAGATTTAGAAGCATTTTTACCTAATAGTATTATTCAGTATGGGGATACAGGTGAATTTAGAGAAGTAATTTCTGTTTTTATATCTTTTAAAGATATTGATGATACTTCTATTTTTAATGAATTTGCTACAATTGTTAGAGAACAATTTTATAATTTTTCTGGATATTTTAAAGAAATTGATTTTGGAGATAAAGGAGGAGTTATTGTTGGTTTTTTTGGAGCTCCTGTTACTTATGGAGATAATGGAGAACGAGCATTAGAATTTATCTTATCATTAAAAAATGAATTATTACCCATTCAAAAAAAATCTCCACTTTCTTATAAAGTAGGTTTGACCTCAGGCATGGTTTATACCGGAATTATTGGGGGCGAAGAAAGATGTCAATACGCTGCTGTAGGAAATACTGTAAATCTTGCAGCACGGCTTATGGTTTATGCAGATTGGGGAGAAATATTAGTAGATAAAAATATTCAAAAAGAAAAAAACTTTAAATTTAATCATAAAGGAGATATCATTTATAAAGGATTTGAAGGTCCTATTTCTACTTTTAGTTTACAAGGAAGAAATGAACAAGAAGCCTTTTATTCAGGAAAAATGATTGGAAGAGAAAAAGAATTAAATACATTAGTTGATTTTGCTTCTCTTATTTTTCAAAATACATTTGCTGGGGTAGCTATTATTTATGGAGAAGCAGGAATAGGGAAAAGTAGATTAGTATATGAAACAAGAAATAGCCTCCTTAAAGAAGGGCAATTAAATTGGTATGTTTGTCAAGCTGATCAAATTTTACAAAAGCCATTTAATCCTTTTATATATTTATTTAGAAACTTTTTTAAACAATCTCCTGATCGAAATTACGAAACCAATAAACTCATCTTTGAAGAAAGATTTGATGAATTGATTTATCAGTGTAATTTAATTAAAGATAAATATGAAGGTCTAAATGATATCATAAAAGATTTAACAAGAACAAAAACAGTTATTGCAGCAAGGTTAGGCTTGTATTATTCTGATTCTCTTTGGAATCAATTAGATGCTAAAGGTCGTTATCAAAATACAATTTCTTCTTTTATTAATATTTTAAAAGCAGAATCATTAATTACACCCTTTGTTTTAGAAGTTGAAGATGGACATTGGTTCGATGAAAGTACTCAAGCATTATTAAGCGAATTAGTAGTAGCAATGAAAGATTATCCTTCTTGTCTAGTCATTACTTCTAGATATAATGAAGAAGATAATTCTAAACCTACATTCTTTAAAGGAGCTCTTCCTGAAAATTTACCTTTTATTGAAATAGATCTCAATATTCTTGCTCCTGAATCTATTGAAGAATTTGCAGTCGCAAAATTAGATGGAAGTATAAGTAAAGAATTTAAAAATCTTTTAGTAAGAACAACAAACGGAAATCCTTTTTATACAGAACAAGTCATTGAATACTTTTCAGAAAGTGAACTCTTAAAAAAGAAAGGAGAAATTTGGCATATAAAAGATAAAAATATCAAAGTGTCGGGTTCTATTAATGCGGTATTAATGGCTCGGATAGATCGCCTGTCTCACCTTGTAAAAGAAACAGTAAAAGCTGCAGCCGTTATAGGAAGAGAATTTGAAGTACAAGTTTTGAGTGAAGTGATGAAGGCTCAAAAAGATTTTGCTAAAAAGAATGGAAATACTCAAATACTTCTTCAAGAACAAATAGAAACAGCAGAAAAAGGTCAAATTTGGAAAGCTGTTAATGAAATTCGATATATTTTTAAACATTCTCTCCTTCGTGAAGCTGTTTATGATATGCAATTAAGAACTCGACTTCGACAATTACATAAATTGATTGCCGAAGCTATCGAACGATTGTACCACGAACAAATTGAAGGAAGATATGCTGATTTAGCATTTCATTATGAACAAGCTAATGTTAAAAATAAAAAGAATGAATACTTAGAAAAAGCAGGAGACTTTTCTAAAAATAATTTTCAAAATCAAAGAGCTATCTATTATTATGATAAATTAGCGGATAGTTTAGATCATATCAAACAACAAGCGGCTTATGTCAAAACGCTTCTTAAAAAAGCAGATATTTTAGTATTAATTGGCGATTGGAATGAGTGTGAAAGAGTTTTAAATAATGCCCTTGCTTTAGCTTCTTCTTCTGGCGATAAATTACTTTTAGGAAGAGCTAATAATGACTTAGGAAATCTCCTTATTTTAAAAGGAAATTATCAGGAAGCGTTTAAATATTTAGAAATTGCAGCTACCTTTTTTGAAGATATTGATGATTCAATTGGAAAATCAAAAGTATATGGAAATTTAGGAAATGTATTTTTTAGGCAAGGAGAATACGAAAAAGCAAAAGATTATTTTAAAGAAAGTCTTTCTATTCAAAAACAAATAGAACAAACTTCTAACAATTTTGGTATTGTTTCTAATTTAGGACTAGCACTCATGAACCAAGGACAATATGAAGAGGCTATTGCGAATATGCAACCACATTTAGAACAATGTGAAAAGGAAGGAAATAAACAAGGAATTGCCAATATTAGTATTTATCTAGGAATTGTTCATTTTGAAAAAGGAGATAATGATCAAGCTATGATTTGTTATCAAAAAGGGCTCAAAGAATGTGAGGATCTAGGTAATAAATTTTTAATTGCGATAGCCTTGGGTTGTATGGGAAAACTTTTAGTCAAAAAAGGACATTTTGATACTGCTAAAGAATTATATGATAGAGATTTAAAACTTGTTGAAGAACTTGGAGATAAACAAGGAACATCAATTACATTAGGTTTAATGGGCGATTTATCCTTAGAAGAAGGAAATTTTGATCAAGCTATAGAATATATCACCAAACAATTGAGACTTTCTGAAGAATTGAATTACCAAAAAGGAATTGCTAGTGCTTTAGGTTCTTTAGGAGATGCTTTCTTCCATAAAAATGAATATAAAGAAGCTAAAAAAGCTTATGAAAAAGGAATTAAGATTTGTGAAGAAATAGATAATAAACGTCTTTTAACCATGATTTTAATTCGTTTAGTTGAATTGTCTTTAAATACAAATGCAGATCCTAAAAATACTAGAAAATATTCTAAGCGAGCAGATGAAATAGCAGAAGGAATAGGAAATGAAGAATTGATTTTTATGAGTTCTATTAAACGAGCTCAAGTAGAATTACAATTAGGAGATCAAGAAATGGGTTATATCATACTCAATCATTTACTTGAAAATGCTAAAACTGAAGAAGAAAAATTAGATGTGTTATTTGTTTTAGCAACTTCTTCGAGTATTAACAATAATGAAAAATATAGAGAGGAAGGATTTGAATTATGTAAAAAATTATATGAACAAACTCCTAAATATGATTATAAACATAAAATGAATCTTTTAAAACCTCAATAATCTTTTTAAATTTTCAAATCATAACAGAACATTCCTTTAACGCTTTCACAACAAAATAACTCATTTAAAATCATTATTTTTGTCCCCATCAAAAATATTATGATTATGAAATTATTATACATTCTTTTAATAACTTGTTTTACAATTTCTTTTTCTTTTGCACAAATTGAAGAAGGAAATCGCTCTATGAGTCAAGGTTCTAATAATGCTATTAGCTTAGAAATTCCTAATGCAGAGGCTAAATTTGCAAAAAAAGTTTGGACAAAATACATCAAAGAAGAAACTAAAGGAGGGAAAACAAAGTGGGATAAAAAAATGAAAGAATTCTTTTCTGATGACTTAGAATATGTAGCCATTGGAGGAGCAAATACCATTGATTTATATGCTAAATTTACAAATGTCGGAGAAAATGTCGAAGTCTCTGTTTGGTTTGATTTAGGAGGAGCATATCTTAATTCTGAAATGCATGGAGATAAATATAATGAAGGAGCTAAATTCTTAATGCGTTTTGCAATTGAAGTGGCTATTGAAACCACAAAAATGGAATTAAAAGAAGAAGAGAAAAAGAAAAAAAATCTTCAAAATGATTTAGAATCATTAAAAAAGAAAAAAGAGGGCTATCATAAAGATATCGAAATAGCTAAAAATAAAATTGCTGAAGCTGAAGCCAATATAGAACAAAATATAAAAGACCAAGAAAATACTAATGGAGCTATTCTAGAACAAGATAATATTATTGAAAAAATTAGAAAGAAATTAGAACAGCTCGAAAAATAAGTTCTACTCATCAGAATTAATTATCTTTGCAAAACTTCTTGAGAAACTCTCAAGAAGTTTTGTTTGTTATATAAATTCATAATAATAATTTTTTTAAAGTACGTATAAT
>JAHDII010000229.1:4412-5626 GCA_020630895.1 Saprospiraceae bacterium | reverse complement strand
ACTGATAACTGTATTACTGTTTAACAGGTAATCCAGCACTTGACCAAGCACTAAAACCATTATCTAATTCGTAAATTTCTTTAATTCCTAAAGCTTTAAAAGCATTGGCTGCTTTTTTACTTCTTCCTCCTCCAGCACAATACACCATTACAGGTTGATCTGTTTTTAAACCTTTTATTTGTTCATTAAAAGTATTTCCATTAAAATCATAATTAATAGAATTTTCAATAAAACCGTTAGCCACTTCACCACTGGTTCTAACATCTACTAGCTGTTCATTAGATAATTCATTCATTTTTGCTTGAAATTCTTGAGGCGTCATGTGTACAATAGTACTTGTATTAGCAGGAGGAGTAGGTTTTTTTACTTCAGAGGAAGGTTTTTTTTCTTCATTGTTGGATGAAGAACAAGAGGCAATAATAATTGTAATACTAAAAAAAGCAAATAGTAAATATTTCATGATTTAATTTTTAAATAAATGTATAAAATTATTTGAGTTTCAAAAGTAACAAATGTTACATAAAGATTGGAATAAAACGAATTAGCTTATGATAGAAAATGCTAAAAAACCACTTATTTCTGAATTCCTACCACTCACATCTGAAATCTGCCGTTCATTACTTTGTCCTTTCTTATTCTAGCAATAGAATCTAAATTTGGATTATTATTGAATTATTAAAACATTAATTATTATGAAAAAGATTAAAAAAGTAGTAGACCAAAAGAAACAATTAAAAGTTCTTCCAAAAAAGCAATTAGGAAAAGTAAAAGGCGGAAGTCTTTTTGAAGTCATTCCTGTAGGAGGAGGAGAATAATTTTATAATCTAAAAATCTTAAAACTCATGAAAAAAGTAAAAAAAGTAAATTCAACAAAAAAGAATTTGAAAGTATTATCTAAAAAGCAAACTGGAAAAGTAAAAGGCGGTGGAGAAGCAAAAGTAATTGAAGAAATAGAACCAGGGAAAACTATTATTGATAATATTATAGGATAGTAATTTTTGAAGTTGTTTAAAGTTATTTGAAATATATTGAATAGCTTTAAACAACTTTGATATATGATGAAATTTTAAACCTCAAAAATTAGTAATATTTTTATTCATATCTAAAAATCTTAAAAAGATGAAAAAGACAAAAAAAATAATTGATAGTAATAAAAAGATAAAAGTACTTTCTAAAAAACAAACTTCTAAATTAAAAGGAGGTGGCGGACAAGC
>JAHDII010000229.1:0-4312 GCA_020630895.1 Saprospiraceae bacterium | reverse complement strand
TTTTTTAAAATAAAGGGAATACAAAAACATTTAAAACAGCTTGAGTTAAGCCTACAATAAAACCAATAACACCTCCTAATAATTCAATAAATTTGAATTCTTTATTTAAAATTTCATTCATCACTTCTTCAAGTCGTTCAGTAGATAATTGAGAAAATTTTTCAGTAATCATTTCTTCAATATCTAAATTTTCTTCAAAATGTTGAATGTATTTATCCATCATATCAGGAAGTTGAACTTTAACTTCTTTGAGCATTTCTCCCCGAATTTGCATTTTTAATTTTTGAGTAGCAAACATAGAAACTAAAGGAAATTTTTGTTGCATTCTTCCTTCTAAAAAATCATCCATTTTAATTTCTACTTGCTCATAAATTTTATCCATGCTTTGAGGAGTAACGACTTTCTCCTTGATATCATCAATAGATAATAATTCATCAGCCACTACTTTTCCAATTTTTAGAGCAATTGTTTTTTGTCTTTTTGGAAAAATGCCTTGAAAAGTAATCCCTAAAAAAGTTTTAGGTTCTTTAGGATGAAATAACATTTTTACAGCTATATAATTCGTAAACCATCCTAAAAATGCTCCTACAAAAGGAAAAACAATAAATGAAATCCACATAAATCTAATCCTCTACTAAATAAATTATTTTAATGAATGAACGACTAAAGTATCTAAGCCTGTTTTTAATTTTACAAACTCAAAAATTCTGTCCTCACTATAACTTGATTGATACACTTCTTCTTTCCATTTTACAATTAAAATAGGAATACTATCAAATTTACTGTGTACTAAATCAACATCTTCTAAACCTTCTAAAAATACTTTAGCTTCATCTACAATAGTTTCAATACTTCGTGCTTCACGAATACTATCAATTTGCATTTGTTGTTTTTTAATAATAATATCTTTTTCTGCTTCTCTTATAGCAAATTCAGAAATTCTTTGATTATATTCTTCTTCTCTTTCTCCTATTTTTTTTGTAGGAATAATTCCTCCACTTCTTCCTCTTGCAATAATTTTAGGATTTGTTATTCCTCTTTTTTCTAAAATATTTTCATATTTTAATAAGGTATCTCTAGGAACAATAATATCATCTTTAGAATCATAATTAATGACAATGTAACTAATGGAATCATTGAGTTCTGTTTGGAAGTTTACACATCTTTTTGTTTGAGAATCAAATTCTTGTTTAATAAAAGAATCAATCGTATTTTCTTTAGCTTTTAATGTTCTTTCGTTTTCTAATTTTCGTAATGTTTTTAATAAAATAGTAGCACTAGGAATTAAAATAACAATACTAAATATGCTAATGATTAATGTGGTTCTATATTTTTCTTTTTTATTCAAATAAGAAGTGTAGGGGAATCTTAAAAAACGAACAATTAAATAAGTAGTAAGAGCAATAAAAACAGAGTTTAAAAAGAATAAATAAAAAGAATTTAAAAATATATCCCAATTCGTTTCTCCTGTAAATAAGCCTACAATCCCAAACCCTGAAACGCATAATGGAGGCATTAATGCTGTAGCAATAGCTACACCTGGTATAGCGTTTGATTTATCTCTTCTCGAAGAAGAAATAATCCCTGCAAGTCCTCCAAAAATAGCTACCATCGCATCTAATAGAGTAGGATTCGTTCTTGCAGCAATTTCTGGGGTCATTTCTCCAAAAGGAGTTAAGAAAAAATAGGTGACACTAGTAAATAAAGCAATAACAACAGCAATACCAAAATGTTTTAAGGAAATATATAAGGTTTCTTTATCATTAATTCCTACTCCTAGTCCAATTCCTAAAATAGGAGACATTAAGGGCGAAATTAACATCGCACCAATAATTACAGCAGGAGAATTCAAATCTAAACCTAAACAAGCGACCATAATCGAACAAATCAAAAGCCATACATTGGCTCCTTGCATTTTCTTATTGTTCTTGATATTTTCAATCGTTCCTTCTTTGTCTAAATCACTTTGTAATTCAAACATTTGCTTGAAAAAATCACTAATACCATAGATTAATTCCCAAAATCCATTATTGATTCTTTCCTTAGATTGATTTTCAATATTCTTATTTTTTTCGTCTGAATTGGCTGGGTTTTCCATACAGAGATTTTATTTTATTTTTGATTAAGACGTCTTTGAGGAGAAATAGTCAAGCGAAATTAGATATATTTCTTTAATATTTGTTTCAAAGGAGGAATATATCTTTCTCCAAATAGATTTATATGTACTAACAAATAATACATTTGATAAATTTCTAATCGATTTTCCCACTCTTTTTCTAAAGGAAAGTAATGATGATACGATTCAAAAAAAACAGAAGGAATAGAACCGAAAAGAGTCATCATTGCTAAATCCATTTCTCTAATTCCAAAAGAAACCGAAGGATCGATCAATACTACTTGTTTGGATGAATCCAACATCCAATTTCCAGACCATAAATCTCCATGAATTAAAGCGGGTAATTCATTAGGAATAATAGTATCTAGTTTTTTATATAATCGTTCAAATCCTTTTTTATAATTAGAATGTAGCTTTTGATTTTGTAAGGCTAAAGAAATTTGAGGTTCAAAACGTTCAAAGATTAAAAAATCAGAAGCGGTATCATGATTATTATTATACTGATAACAAGTACCGATATAATTGGTATAGGCTAAACCAAAATTAGGTCTTGAATTTTGGTGCATTTGGGCTAATGTTTTTCCAAATGATTTCCAATAGGAAATTCCATTATCATGTATTGTATCAATCCATTCTAATGCTAAAAAAGAATGATGTTCAAATTCGCCATATTCAATCACTTGTGGAACACGAAATGTTTGGCTCGAACGAATTAAAGATAAACCTTCTGCTTCTCTTTCAAACATTCTTGGATACCTTTCTGCAATATTACATTTCAAAAAAAGATTTCCTTTTTCTGTTTGAATTTTAAAAGCAGTATTAATATCACCACCACTTACAGGACTAATTGAAAAAGATTCGACATCCCATTTTTTTTGAAGATATTTTCCTAAATTATCATTCATCGAAAATAGATTCTTAAAGTCTATTGCTATTAATGACGTTTAATAATTCTTCCCTATAATTTTTTCCTATGGGTAAATGTTTAGTACTTCCTTTTTCTGTAACTTCAATCATATTACCCATTATCGCATTAATTTTATCTAAATTAATGATATAAGAACGGTGTATTCTTTTAAAAGTTTGTTGAGGCATTTTAGCATCTAAACTTTTCATGGTTTGTAATGTGATGACTCGCCCTGTCTCCATTCTAATAATAACATAATCTTTCAAACCTTCGATATAAATAATATCTTCATATTTTACTCGAACTAATTTTTTATCTGATTTTACAAAAATAAAATCTTGCTGAGCGTCTATTTCATCTTGTTCAGGTAAATCTTCTTTTTGATTTTGTAAATCATAAAGTTCTTCAGCACGTTTTAGAGCTTTCATAAAACGTTCAAAAGAAATCGGTTTTAATAAATAATCAACAGCATTCAATTCAAAGCCATCTAGGGCATATTCAGAATAAGCTGTTGTAAAAATAGTAAGAGGAGGATTTTGAAGACTTCTTAAAAAATCAACTCCTGTAAGTTGTGGCATTTGAATATCCAAAAACATTAAATCAATAGATTCTGTTTTAAGAACTTCTTTAGCTTCTAATGCATTACTACATTTTTTAACCAATTGTACATTTGCAGGAACTCTTTCAATAAAAGTTTCTAAAATATCTAATGCTAATGGTTCATCATCTACAATAATTGCTTTTAACATGATTTCGGTTTTGTTTATGATATAAACGAAAAATGGAATGATTCAACAAAATAAAATTTTTATTTCATTTTTATACCAATAATTCGATATCTTTTGAATAAAAGGGCTAAGATAAAATCATCTATTTTATGAATCCATTTCCTTCGACTTCTTCTAGGATAAATACGATTAAAGTATATAATAATGAAAAAAAGGCTTGTATGAAAGGAATTTGAATCGTTTTTTAGATTGCCTTTATTTTTATGATATATTCAATATATTCTTGTTCTAATAGTGAAAGATCAACAGGAATAACTCCTGATTTTTCGCAAACTTGTCCACCTGCTAAATTTGATAAAGTTCCAATAGTTTCTAAAGGTAAATCGCTAGCTATTCCTAAAGCAGCAACACTTAATACAGTATCTCCTGCACCACATACATCTACAATATTTCTTTTTTGTGTAGGACAAATAATTTCAATATTTTGACTATTAATATAAATACCATGCTCAGAAAGAGTAATCATTGTAATATCATGTTGAAGTTGTTGTTGGATAACTG
>JAHDII010000228.1:5324-5632 GCA_020630895.1 Saprospiraceae bacterium | reverse complement strand
CTCCAAATTTATTAAAAGAAATTTTTATAATTATTAATATCAATGGTAATATAAAAACAAAAAAAGGGATTACCAATCAAGAAATACAACTCAAAGAAACATTATTTAATTTATTTAAAACTATTTAATTTATATTCATAAATCTCATTAATATGAAAAACTTATTTCAAAATGTTGGGAAAACATTCATTTTATTTTTAATAATGATGACTTATTTTCCTACAAGCAATGCACAAACCATTTCTTATGAAAATCAAATTGAAATCATTTTAGATGATGAAGTCAATATTAGATTATTTAAAGATTTA
>JAHDII010000228.1:0-5314 GCA_020630895.1 Saprospiraceae bacterium | reverse complement strand
CTCAATCTTTAAAATTAAGTACAAAAAAAGATGAAGATGGTGAAGAAATTCCAGAATTTTTATTCCTTAAATATACTACTGATGAAACTGAAGATGCAGGTGGTGTACAAGGAGGATTATTACATTTTCTTTTAGAATGGGGCTTAACAAAAGATCAACTCTCTGAATTAGATCAAAAACTAAAAGATAAAGTCGGAAATAGTGCCTCAATAAAAGGGCCTGTTGATTTAGAAGCAACAACTTCTAATTCTTTTCAAATTGTATCCGCCATATTAACCGATGGAGAATTTGCTACTAATTTTTCAACTTCTGGCTATGCCCCTCCAACACAAGGAAGTAAAGCTGCTGTAGCTACAAAATTAACTAAAGAAGGAGCGCAAATATTATCTGCAACTTTTGAAGAATCTAATTCAATTTCTGATGTTTCGCTAGCCTTGAATTACAATTATACCACTATTGTTGAAGCAGCGAAAGGAACTTTGACCTATAACTGGAGTCGTATCGAACGAAATGCTGATGCAATGGCTCATGAGTATTTAAGAAAAGAGCTAGATAATGATGGTAGTTTTGACAGGGCTATGAAAGTGTATAACAATTTGAAAAAAGATATGCAAGATCAAAATTGTGGAAATGCAAGTGTTCAAAGTGGAATGCAAAATCTATTATTGGCAGGAGCTTCTGCAGATGCTATTATTGGAAATACAAGTGGAAAAGGAAGCTCTGGTGGAACTTACGAATACTATGTAGGTGAAGAAACCATGAGAAGTATTTATGAATATATGAATGAAAGCGAAGTCATTAAATTAGAATGGGAAGAAACCATTGCTGATGAAAGATTAGAAGTTATTCGTACTGCTTTTTTCCAATATTTTTTAACAGCTTTTGCAGATCAAGAATTTCCAGATTTTTTAGAATTACCTAGCGAAGATAATTCTCCAAAACCTAGCAATCCTATTAAAAATAAAGCTGAAGGAATGTACACATTTAAAAGTTGTACCACCTCTTCTAGTAATAAATTTAAAAATAAAACGATTCGCTTAGAAAATATTAAATTGCCTGTAAAAAGAAGTTATCAAATGGTAACTAATTTAGCTTCTACTTATGAGCAAGTAAAGGATAATAAAAATTGTATCGCAAGTGTGAATTTAAATGATCCTTTTTTCCAACATAGAGATATTAATTTTATTTTAGATTTAGAATCTCACAAAATGTTTGATAGTGAAATCAATTATGTTGCTGTAGAAGTTTTAAAAACAAGAAAAAATGATAATGATTTTAAAAAATCAATTACTATTGATTCAAAAACTTTTAAAGAAAAAGGAGCATTATACAATGTAACTTATGCTAGAGGAGAAGACAAACATTCTGACAAATATAAATATAAAGTGCAATGGAGTTTAAAAGGAGGACAACTCTACCCTACAAATCCTTCTTATGTAATAGGTGATTGGAGCGGCGTTACTTTAGCTCCTCCTATCAAACCTAGATTAATAGAATTTGAAGCAGATTTAGATGAATTTAAAAGTCTAGGAATTGTTCGTGCAACTTTAGAATTAAGATATTATAAATATGGAAAAGAAGTCCTTACTAATGTTCCTATGACCGTTTCTAAAGGGCAACCTCTTATTGAAAAATTAATTTTTACAGATAGAGAAACGACAGGTTATGCATATCGATTAATTCTCACTCATAAAACCAAAGGAAAATTGGCTTTAGATTGGGAAACTAAAATTAATGATGACTATATCTATGCCGTGATACCAGAAGAATTACAAGAAGAAGATCCTACTTTCTTAGATAAAGTTATTGAAGCAGGAAAAGAAATTTTATTACCAGATTCTAATGGTACTGTTCCTGAAAATGCAACTATTTTAGATAAATTTAAAGATGTATTTAGTCCTAAATAAAAATAATAAGATGAATCATCATTTATCTTTATGATGATTCATCTTTATGATTAAAAAAATTCATTAAAAAACCTTATAAAAAAAAATGAAAATGATCAAATATATTATTCTTTGTATGGGTATTTTAATTTCCTTCAATTTGAATGCTCAAAAAGTAATTCTAGATAAAGGAGTTAAAGCAGGAGAATTACAATTATTCCCTGATGTTAGTGCACCTAACAATTATTATTATATGGCTGATAAATTACGTTTAGCCACCCAAGAAGATGGAACACCTTATTTTTCTTTTATTAAATATGTAAGAAATGAACAAACTGGTTCTGTGTCTAGTTCAGGAATTACTGAATCGAGCAAAGGAGGAGGTGTAGTTCATGCTGTAGTGACGTTTGAAGTAACAGATGCCATGAAAAAAACAGCAGAAAAAGAATTAAAACGAATTAATGGAAATGCTAAAATAATGGGGCCCATTATTTATAAAAGTGGAAAAATTATGCTCGTTTCTGCTCCAATTGAAGGTAATGCTGAAAAAGTAGTAGGTATTGGAAATGCTCCATTAATTGAAGGACAAAAAGCAGCTATTTCTGTTCTTCTCAATAAAGAAGGTGCAGACATTTTATGGGGAACATTTCAAACTTCTACCCCTGCCCTAGCCTTTCGTATGGAAATGGAAATTGCAGGTTATCAATCTCCTAAGAATGTAACTATTCAAGCCAATTTCGATCAAATGTACACGCATAGAACTTTTGAAGCTGCTGTAGCTGCTCCTGTTTTTGCTGGAGAACTACACGATGCTATGCAAGAATTGGAAAATAATGGAAGTATTACCGTCACTCAAATTGGAGAAGATGAAAATTTAAAAACTTTAAAAGAATCTGCATATAACAAACTCATCGAATTAATGTTTGATAAAGTTGGCGGACAATCTTCTAATGATTTAGGAACTTTAGCAGGTGCTGCTGGAGGGAATAGCAATAAAAGTATGTTAGATAGAGCAACTACAATGCTAACAACTGCAAGAGCAGAAGCTAATACTGAAAACCAAAGACGTGAAACAGCTGCTGCTGCTCAAGCTCAAAGAGAAGAACAAGCAAGATCCAGAAGTAGAACTAGAGCCGATTCTATCTATAGAGCAAGAAATATCAATTATACCCCTACTGCATCGAACAGTTCTGGAAATAACAATAATGAAAATAAAGTAGAACGTGTTCCTGTTCCTCAATTAGCAATTGCTATTTCTTATAAAAGAAAAAGAATCAAAAGAACAGGAAAATATTTCGTCAATTTGAATAAATATACTGAAGAAACTAGAACCTTTCCTTTTGATGGAAATGTAGGTAATATTTTAAAAGATTGTTCTACTTGTTTGAAAAAAATTAATCTAGATGATCCTTTATACAAGCAAAGAGAAATTCTAGTAAATGTTATTGATGTTAATGCAGAGGATTTCGGTTCTTATATTGGAAGTATTGAAGTATTGATGAAAAAGAAACATGAAGGAGGAGAAGAAACTTTCCAAAATGTAGTCATTGATAAAAATATTTTTGTTAATAGTGCCAATAATTTTAGAATGATGTATGGCTGGAAAGATGACAATAATAGAGATGAATGGCTCAATTATGAATATAAAACAAAATGGGCATTCTCTGGTGGAAATATCGTTGAAACAGATTGGCAAACAGGAGATTTTGGTGCTTTAGATATGGTTCCTCCTATGGAGAAAAAAGATATCTATGTAGAACTCGATCCTGATTTTGTTGAAGATGAAAATATTCGAGCAGTTGAGGTTAAAATATATTATAAAAATGGAGATAGGGAAGAAAAAAAATCTGTCAATATTAAAACAAAAGGAAATGTTCTTTCTCAAAGTGTACCTATTATTTTACCAAGAGGTACAGATGATTATGAATATGAAATCACCTACTTTGTAAAAGGAAGTCAACCTCAAACAAAAAGTAGAACTCCCTATAATTTTAGCTCTATTTATATAGATACTTTTTAAGTAAAACCAAATTGAATACCAATGAAAAAAATACTATATATATTCATTATTCTAATGAGCATTTCTGTACAAAATACTTTTGCTCAAGATGAAACCAATGAAGAAATTTGCAATTCTGATGGACTATTAAATAATAGTTTAGAAATTGATGCAAATTTTAGAAGTCTTTATGATCGTTTAATGGAAAGTATTAATACTTGGATTAGGAATCATCCTATTAATCCAGAATTACACAACAATCCTATAACGATACCTGTAGTTGTTCATGTTATTTATAATAATAATTCAGAAAAATTATCAAAAGCAATAGTCGATTCTCAAATAGAAGCCTTGAATAGAGATTTTCAAATGACAAATACCTCTGAAATTAATTCTAAAATTCCAAGCGAATTTAGAAATCTTCCAGCAAACTCTTTTATTCGTTTTGAATTAGCAAAAAGAGATCCTAGTGGAAATGCTACTACAGGGTATAAAACATATAACAACACGACATCTAAAACATATTTTTTACAAGCAGGAGTCGAAGGAGGAACCTATAAATATCTTACTGAAGAACGAAAATTTGTAAGACCATGGGATCCGACTAAATACTTGAATATTTGGGTATGCGATATTAAAAAACAACAACCTGATGGTACTTTTGATCCTACTAGTGTTTTATTAGGATATGCTACGTTTCCAGAGATGACCATCCCACAAGGAGTTACAGTGCATACTTCTACATTTGGAACATCAGGCACTCATTTAAGAAATAATTTTAAAAATGGAAGAGTAACGGTTCATGAAGTTGGACACTTCTTAGGATTACGTCATATTTGGGGAGACGGTGATTGTGGTGATGATGATAATGTTTCTGATACGCCTCCTCATAATGGTCCGAATAGACGATGTCCTAGTGCTCACAAAGATTGTTCTGCAAATAGTTATACTTCTGATTTATTTATGAATTATATGGATTATACTTATGACGATTGTAAGTATATGTTTACTATTGGACAAAGAGCTAGAATGTTAGCTTTATTTGCTCCAGGGGGCAAAAGAGCAAGTCTAGCCACTTCGAATGCTTTATTTCCTCCCAATGCTCAAGACATAACCTATAATGATATCTATTTGGAACCCGCGGCTTCAGATTTACCTTCTTGGAAAGCTGCTGCAGTAATGGTTCATGGATGGATTTATCAACAATCGCCAGATCTAGAAGCCATGCTTAGATTAAGTGGAGGACAAACAGCAGGAATTACAGGGTTGCCCACTGAAATTGATAAAATTACTTATGCTTTAGGACTTAATGTAAAAGAAGTCAATGTATGCTATCCTGTTTCTACTTTTTATAAAATATTAGAAAATGGTCCTGTTGGAATTATTACAGTTGATAATAATGAATATTATGGATTAGTTGTTCATGGTA
>JAHDII010000227.1 GCA_020630895.1 Saprospiraceae bacterium | reverse complement strand
AGTACGAACAATAATAATATTCAAAATTCGATTCAAAAAATAAATCTATATCCCAATATAACCTCTGACCAATTTAATTTAGAATTGTTAACAGATAAAACAGAAAATATTTCTATAAAGATGATAAATTCATCAGGAAAATATATTGAAGAATTATTTAATGGTCAAATTAATTCAGGAGAAAATTTATTTTCTTTTCATCTAAAAAATGATTTGCCTCCAGGTATTTATTTTATAGAAATAAAAAATGAAAATAAAAGACATTTTAAAAAGATTATCATAGAATAATATTTATTTTAAATCAAAATTAATGTCAGAAATAAAAGATTATTTAAATGTAGTCAGCTATTTAATTCGAACAGCGATTACAACATTTTTTATTCCATTATTTTTTATCATTTTAATTAATATAGGAATATTAATTTTTAAATTATTTCAATGGCTCAATTCAGATGCATTGAACTGGACAAATCAACATACTTTTTTAGTGGTAGCATTTATTATTATTCCTTTTGTTTATTTGTTTTGGTTTTATAAACTTACTTTAAAGAAATCAATTCAACGAGTTTATGAAACTGTTTTTAAAAATCATGTGAATAAAATTTTTGGGCAAGAAATGAGTAAAAGATTAATTAATCCTTTATTAGATAAAAAAGAGAGCGCTCGAGATTTTAATGATTGGTTTGAAGCACAATTCAATAGGTTACCTAAAATGGTAAGTTGGGTGGCTCGAAAAGCCATTCAAAATATTCCTATTGTAAATATTTTCGCAGGATATAAAAATGAAGAACTAATCGAAGAAAATGAAAATAATATAGCTACAAGTATCCAAGAAAAATTGAATGGACTTTTTGAACTAATCATAGAAGAAATTGTTCCTAATTGGACAAAATTTATTGTAATTGTAAATATTATTTTAATTGTTTTAATGTTTAGAATTTAATTGTGTATCTTGAAAATAAAAATTTTAAATTATGTCTTATCCAAGTATATTCAATCCTAGTACAACCACATCTTTTTTAGAAAGAATTGAAAAATTAACAGACAAAACAGAAGCCAAATGGGGCAAAATGAGTGTAGCTCAAATGTTAGCTCATAACAATTTAACCTATGATGTATCTTTAGGAAAAATACCTGTAAAAAATTCAGGTTTCAAAAAGTTTTTACTAAAATTATTAGTAAAAAAAATGGTGGTGAATGAAAAACCATATAAAAAAAATGGAATGACAGCACCTTATTTTTTAGTATCTGATTCTAAGGTTTTTGAAGAAGAAAAAAATAAATTAATTCAAAATATAAAAGAAGTAGAAGCATTAGGAGAAGCACATTTTGAAGGAAAAGAAAGTCCCTCTTTTGGTCCAATGACGTCTAAAGAATGGAATAACCAATTTTATAAACATTTAGATCACCATTTAACTCAATTTGGAGTGTAAAAAATATTAATACTAAAATGAAAATTAAATATTTTAATTATTTCTTTTTTCTTATAATACTTTTAGGAAATGCTTGTTCACCCAAGCCAAGTCAAATCATTGAAAAAACAGATACGCTTCAAAAAAAAGATGAAATTCATCTGAGTTTTAAACAAGGGAAAAATGAATTTTTTGTAAAAGAAAGAAATGAAATTATTTATTTAAAAAAAGCTCCCTTTACTATTTATTTTAATAATAAAGAATATAATTGGGATAATAAAAAACCTTATGCTGCTCAAATAGCCATCACCAATAAAATAGAAAATAAAAAATGGTTTGTAGAAGGAAATATTGCAGATTATGATAATGTCAATCTTTTTTTATCTGCTGGAACAGGAATGGCTTCTTCAGAAAATAATCAATATGAAAAAATGTATGTGGAAGATGATAATGGACATCATTATTTAACATACGATACTCAAGAAAAAATAAATAGAGCTACTTTAGTTAAGAATTTAGGAAATGGAATGCATCGCTTGAAATGGGATATTGATACTTATAAATTTAAACATAAAGAGCATCCTATGAAAGAAATGAAATTTGATGTTTTGTATCTCATGTTTTTTATTGATAAAAATTTGAATAAAATTGTAGAAAAGGGAGAGTATCATGTTGTTGATATTCATTTTAAATAAATTTAATATAACCATAAGAGAAAATGGCATTTGTTTTGAATTATATTTTACTAAATAATACATTTTCTGATGAATAAGGAATCTGGCAAAGGAGGCTTTTTAAAAATCATTTTATTAATGATAGGTGTAATGGCATTTGTATTTTTTGTATTGCCAAAAACAGGAGCCATAAAAACGTCTGAAGAAACAAAAATTACAGATAATCCAAAATCTAAAGTTTCTTGGAAAGAATTTAAAAAGAAAAAAGAAAAAGAATTAAAAGAAAGTCGAGCCAAAGAGAAATCTGCGGATAAACTTTTATCACAATTTATCGCATCGAAATCAGAGCGTCAACAAATGAAAAATGCAGATAAAAATTTTTTAAAATCTGCGGCTAGTAAATATGAAAATAAAAAAGGAATTACGAGTGAAAATTCTTTTTTTGATTTTATGAATACTTCATATCAAATTTATCAAGCGACTAAAAGTATCAATGATGGTGTACAACAATCATCTGATTTAATCAATAAAATGTTAGAATTAGACGATACAGAAATGAATCAATTTTCGGATAAAAATCCTTCTGGAAAAGAATGGATAAATTATTTAGAAAATAAATAGTTTTATTCTATTAAATGCTCCTCTATTTCTTTATCATCATCTTTCGATTGTATTTTTTGAATAATAAATTGAGGAAGCATAGGATAAATTAATTGTCCTACATAATTTTTTGGAAATTGTTCTTTAATACCAAATTTTTCCGGTTCATGATCAGGGCAAACATAAGTGCCAAAAATAATATCCATTAAAGGCGAAATATTAGCATAATTTCCAGCATCTCTATCCAAATCATGATGCCAATGATGTAATTCTGGTGCTCCTATAAACATGCGAAGTGGACCTAATGGAAAACGAACATTGGAATGAATATAAATCGCCCAAAGTCCTCGGAAAGCAATAAATCCAGCAATAGTTTCTAAGGGGAATCCTAGAATAAAAGCAGGTAAATTAATAAGACCTATCGTATAAATTGAATCAAGCGGATGTTCTCGATGTGCAGCTAACCAATCCAAATGTTCTGCACTGTGATGCACCTTATGAAACCGCCATAAAAATTCTACTCTATGTTGTAAGCGATGCCCCCAATAAATTAAAAAATCACTTAAAACAATTACTTCTATAGCTTGTAACCACCAAGCTTGTGCTGCTACTTTTGCTCTAAAATTAGAAGGAACAATTTGCCCTAGCCATTCACTAAAAAAAGAAAGTGTCCATAAAACTAAAGCTCCCCATAAAATATATTGTCCTAGAAAAAAACATAAATCTAAAAACCAATGAGGACGAAAAAATTTCTGTTCTTTTTTTGCAGGAAAAACTTTTTCCATTGGAAAAAAAACAAGAATTAAAAATAAAAAACTTAGTCCTGTTGCTTCTAAAATATAAAGCCACTCCATACGATTTATTTCTTTGGTTTTTCTATTGGAAGCGAATCAATTCTAGGAAGCACAATAGGACCTGATTTAGAACTAGGAATAATTACTTTTTCTTTTTCTACTTTTCTAGGAGGAATAATAGCCCCCGACTTAGAACCAGGAATAATAATCCGTTCTTCATCCAGTGTTTTTTTCAAAGAATCTAGTACTAAGGAATCAAGCATTAAATTTTTTGTACTGTCTATCTCTATTGCTTCATCAGGTTCAAACATGATAGCTGATTTTGATCCCACCATAATATCTATTTCTTTTGGTGTAGTATCTATTCTAGGATCAATAATACCTCCTCTAGAGGATTTAGAACCGCTCATAATATCCATTTCTTCCTTTGGTTTTTTATTCTTTTTATCAAAAAAACCTGTTCTGCAAGTCACAAAAAATATGATGCAAGAAATAAATAAAAGAAGCGTGAATGCTTTTACTATCGGACTAGACAAACTCATGATAATATTTATTTTTTCATTTGAGCTTACTAATGTAATGTTTTTTCTTTATTTTATTGTATTATGAGTTATTTTAATGAATTATAAATAAAATTGACTGTACTTCCTAACGGAAATACAGTCATAACTTTTTCTTTTTTCTTGGTAAAAAGGACGAAAAATAAATAAAAAATCAATAATATTTTACTCCACATTATTTTTCAATAATCGCCTAATAGAAACAAAATGACTGAACATTACAACAGGAACTACAAATGCAGGAAGCCAAGTAAACGGAAAATGTAAAATCGCAATATTAGGTTGATCAAGACCAAATCTTTGCATAGGACCAGGAATAGAAAGCGAAGCATTTCCTACAATGAATAATAAAAGTCCTAGCGAAATAATATTCCATACTAAAATAATATTTTTGGATAATGATTTTTTTTGCCACCCAAAATAAGCAATAAAAGGAGCTGTGATTCCGGCTAAAATATCAAAATTGCGTCCTTCAAAAGTCATTAATTCTGGAATCGCTTGATGAAGGGCTAAGGCATATAAACAAAGTTCAACAGGAATTCTTACAATGCTTAAAAAAGTATATGAACCTAGTTCTAATTGATCCATAAAAGCTCTACCTTTTTGAGTTGTAAATAAAAGAATCATTGTGATAAATGTAGGAACAATTCCTAAAAAAACTCTAGGAGGAACAATGGTTAAATCATTTTTATAAAATCCACTTAAAGGAATGATCGCTTGTAAAACGAGCCAAACCATAAGTCCTAACATAATATAATTTATAGTAGATTTTTTGAAATTAGATTTTTTCAAAACCATATAAAATAAAATAAAAGTGAATAGGGTAGTCGCTCCAAATGCAAGAGGCAAATATATGGGCAGTTGATCTAGCATAATGATATATTTTTACTTGTATATACAAGTATTTAGTTAAAAAATTTTATTCTTTTAAATAATTCAAATTTTCCTTGACAGATTTTGTCAATTCATCTATTTGTTGAATATCAAAATCGCCTAAAATATGTTGTAATTTATGTTGTAAAGCTTCCCAGACAGGAGAAATTTCTTCTAATAATTGTTTCCCTGCATCGGTTAACTTCAAATTGGAATATCGAGGATCTTGTCCTTTTTCAATAGAAATGAGTCCTTGATGCATTAATTTTTTTAAATCTCTACTCATGGTAGAAGGATCAAGGACAAGCATTTCTGCAATTGTTTTTTGATGTATTTCTGTTTGTTTTCCTATAATAAATAAAATAGAAAGCATACTCCCTCTCAAACCAAATGCTCTAATCTTTTTCTGATACGCCATATTGATTAAGCGATGCAATTTTCTCATTTTTGCATTGATACAAAATTGAGGTTGTATGCTATCAAATTTAGGTGTTTTCATCAATTAAAAGTACTTGTATATACAAATATAAAAGCTAATACTTGTATATGCAAGTATTTAAAAGATTTTTTTAGATTTTGTTATTAAGGATAAAAAAAAGTTTTTTAGAAATGATGCATGTATTTTTTAGATGTAAGAATACATACTAAAACCTTTGTGTCTCAGGAACCATTGTCCCCACAAATAGGAGAGAGAGAAAAGCCAAAATTTAGAAGACATAAAAAAGCGGTTATCTGATTTTTTCAGATAACCGCTTTATATTTTCGATAAAAAGAATTTAAGCGTTAGCTTTAAACTTTTTAAAAGATTCAATTAAACACAACATCAAATAAATCGGCACATACGCCATAATCTGCGGCTTTAAAGAAAGGAG
>JAHDII010000226.1 GCA_020630895.1 Saprospiraceae bacterium | reverse complement strand
GTGCAGCAATGCATTATGCTAATTTTGTATTAATACCTGTTTTTTTAATGATACTCATTATTCATTATATTTTAAAAAATAAAAATGAATGGAATATTAAAGATGTTTTTCTAAAAAAAATATTAGGTCTTTTTCTAGGATGGTTTTTGATTTTGCAATGTTTAATGTTATATAATTATTCTTTTGATCGAGGATATACATTAAGTTCAAGTTCTTATGTTTATTTAACAGGAAGATTATGCGAAACAGGAATTATGCAAATGTATTTAAAAGATAATTGTGGGAAAAAAGAAATTCCTCTTTGTAAATATAACGGAACATTACCAGATGCAACATGGAAATTTGTTTGGAATGATGATAGCCCTTTTGCTAAGGAAGGAAGAGATTGGATAAAATCTAATAAAGAATATAAAAAAAATATTCATAGTATTTTATTAAGCCCTAAATATTGGCGATTTTTATTTTGGACAAGTTTAAAAGATACTTTTAGACAATTGTTTAAAAATGATATGGGACATGGATTATTTGCTTATGATAAAAATTCTGCGGTATATTATGGTATTGCAGAAAAAATGGGCAGTGATGAAATCAATGAATATTTTAATAGTTTACAGGCAACCAATAAATTGAATTTTAATTTTAATAATCTAGTCAATAATATTTTATTATTATTTTCGGTAATTATTATTTTTATTTACTTTTTTAATAAAAAAAATAATTTTAAATTAAAAGAATTAATTATTGTAATATTATTAGGAGTATTTTTAAATGCGGCAATTACAGCAAGTTTAGCGAATGTATATGAACGATTACAATCAAGAGTTTCTTGGCTCATTATTTTTGTTGCTATAATTTGTAGCATAGAAATCATAAAAAATACATTTAAAAAGTATTTTGATAAACCATTAGAAGGATGAGTCAAAATACAGTTTCGATAGAAGAAGGAAAAGGAAAAATTATTATAAAATTACAAGCAGAATTTTCTCCTGCTTTAGGACAAAGTATTTTAATTGTATTATTTTTAATATCTGTTATTTCTATTTTTTTATTTTTGTTTATAATTGTTACAAGAGTAGATAATATACAGTTTTCTTGGCTTGTAGGATTCTTTTTAATGTCTTTAGTGGCGTGGTATTTTTTAAGATTATTATTATGGAATAGCGGAGGAAAAGAAGTCTTAATTATTACAAATAATACCTTAACTCATTATTCTGATTATAAATTATTTAATTTAGGAAAAAATATATATTCTTTTAAAGAATTATCTGTAATATATACGATTATTGATGAAGAAACAGAAAATGAAGATACCAATACTATTTTAGATAATTTTAGTAAAGATGCCCAAAGAGCTATATTAGGTTTTGAATTAGATAACGAGACAATTGTTAGAACAACAGTTAATATTCCTTTTTCTGAAATAAGGAATATTGTAAAAATATTAGAAAATGAAAACAAATCAAGTTAATATAATTACATCTAAAGAAAAAATACAGGTAGAAATTTTGCCATCAGGAAATAAATTTAGAGGAATTTTTTATGTAATTAATTACGGACTCACATTTGCATTTTTAATTGTTGCTGCCAATGTTTTATTTTTAGAATCATTAAGAGTCAATAAAACTATTATTTATTTAATATTAATTTTGAGCCTTTTTTCCTTAATAAGATTAACTCGTTCTTTATTATGGCATTTAAAAGGAAGAGAAGTGGTAATTGTTGAAAAAAATAAATTAACTTATTTTAGAGATATGTTGATTTATAAAGAAGGAAAAAAAACAGAAAAATTTAATAAATTAGAAACGCTATTTAGTAAAGAAGATAAAAAAAATGAAAAAGAAAATAATTTAGATCAAAAATTAATGGATGATATAATGATTGAAGAAGGAAATGCTTTTTTAGGGTTTAAATTAAATCAACAAAAAATAATTTCTACTTATTTACCTATTTCTATGACTGATGTTAGAATAATTATAAAAGAGGTGAATAAAATAGTTTAATTGCTGTCATTTTTAAAAACCCAACCTAAGACAAAAATAAACATCATTTTACTTCATCCATAAAAAGATTCTGTATGATAACAAGATTGTAAAGCTTTTTCTATTGCTTCTCTTTTTAATCCTAAACCAATAAAAACAATTTTTGATTCTTTTTTTTCAACACCCCAAGGACTTCCTGCTTGAAAAGTATGCATGTTTTTTACCGATTGTAAAATCATTTTTTCTTCTTTATACATAAAATAAATAATTCCTTTAATTCGATAAATTCTTTCTCCTTGTAACATTAATAAAACATTAACCCAATGTCTAAATTTTAAAAAATCAAAAGGTTTATCAATAATAAAACTATGAGAAACAACATCTGAATGATGGTGGTGATGTTCTTTTTTATGATCATGATCACAACGTTCTGTACAAACATGATCATCTTTTAAATGTTCACTGGCTTGATTTAATTTTTCTTCAATACTTTTGATTTCATAAGCATTCAAATGAAGTACATCATTTTTTATTTTAGAAAAATTACAAGTTTCAAAACTTGCTAAAGAATTCATTTCTTTTAAAGTATGAATTATTTTTTCTAGATGTTCTAAACTAACATCGTCTTTTTTATTAATAATAATATGATCGGCAAAAGTAACTTGTTTTTTGGCTTCTTGCCTTTCTTTAATAGTATCTAAAATATGATTAGCATCTACCAAACAAATGGTAGCATCTAATTTAAAATAATGCTGAATTTCAGGATCCGTAACAAATGCAGCAGCAACACCATCTGGTTCAGCAATACCTGTCGTTTCAATAATTAAATGATCAAAATTATGTTTACTATTTAATAATTTTACTAATACTTCAATTAATTCATCATTTAATTCACAACAAATACAACCATTAGACATTTCAAAAATACCATCATCAGCACCAATGACTAAATCATTATCAATACCAATTTCTCCAAATTCATTTTCAATAATAGCAAAACGTTTTTTGGGATATGCTTCATTCAAATGATTGAGTAATGTTGTTTTTCCAGCTCCTAAAAAACCAGTAATAATGGTTACAGGAATATGTTCATTTTTCATCACTTTATATTTAATAAAAGTAAAGTTATTAATAAATTTGAAATGAAATAATTACTCTCCTGTTTCATTTTTGATAATAGCCCAATAATATCTAATAGCAATGTTTTTATTGAAAATTCATTGACTTTAAATTTCTCCTTTCATAGACTTTTTAATCAATTCAGTTTTAGAATTAACTTCTAATAAACGATATATTTTCTTGATATGATCTCTTACTGTATTAGTGGAGATATGTAATTGTTCTGCAATTTTAGAATAGGTGAATCCTTCGACAATAGCATTCACGATTTCTTTTTGTCGATCAGAAAGAGAAGAAGTTTCTTTTTTTGATTGAGGTATTGTAAAGTGATTGATGACCTTTCTAGCAATAGATGGAGACATATAGGATCCTCCTCTATAAATAGTAAAAATAGCTTCTTGAATTTTTGTAAGTGGAGTTCTTTTGGTAATGTATGATACTGCACCATTACACAAAGCCTTGAAAATTTTTTCTTCTTCTTCAAAAGTGGTGAGCATAATAATATCTACATTAGGTAATTCTTTTTTAATATAAGAAATTCCTTCTAAACCAGACATGCCAGGCAAACCAATGTCTAACAACATTACATCTACTTGAGGATTTCTTGTAACTTTCAAGGCATTTAAAAAATCTTCTACACTAGTGGCTACAAAGTTTATTTGAATAGCGGTATTAACTCCTAGAAAACTTTCTAGGGATTCTCGGATAATGGTATCGTCTTCTACTATGGCAAGTTGGATGTTTTCCATTGGATAAAATTAAATAGAAATTATAGGAATAGCAAATCTACAGGATTAGCTATTCCTAAATATTATTTATTCATATTCTTTTATACTGTAAGTCAGTTCGTAAAGAGAATGTTCTTCAGTATGATGTTTCAATATAGTTTCAATAGAATTTACTTTCTTTTGTATGAGAGGAGCCCCTCCTAGATAATCATCATCACTAGCAAAATCATACTCCATTAAATCTATACTCATTAAATTTGAGTATTTAAAAGTAGCATTAACATTACAAGCCCCTTGTCCTATTGTAACGTAATCGGCATGTAGAGGCCATATTTTAATGCCTTTATATTTCAAATAAAGATCATCTTTACCATTACTTTGAAATCGTTTACCAAATTCTTGAGGATTATCTAAGTCTATTTTATGCGATTGAGTTATATATTCATAGGTTTTAGTCATTACATCTAATCCTGCGTCGTGATTTAAATTTACATAAGTGAGTATTCCTAAAGTAAATCCAATAGATGCAATAGCAACATCAGTACCAGCATCTACACCACTAGAAGGAGCAAGACATTTTACTTTTGTAACTGTAACGTATTTTCCTTTGGGTCTTTTGGCTCTAAAAGTGACATCAATTTTAGTATCACCATCCACAAAACGAATCGTTTTAGATTTATTTAATAAATCCTCTATTTTTACGCTTACTTTTTTATGACCTAACTCATCATCTCCACCAGTATCTTCTTCAAATAATTTAGCTCCTAAGGTAATGTTTTCACCACTTATATATTGTTTTACTATTAGAGCATCTATATTCCAAGTTCTACCTTCTGGAATATGTTTATGTTGGTCTTCATTAAGGTTTATCAATTTAGTTTTTCCTTTATTGGTAATGACATAAACATCTCCAAAAATTTCTTCATCATTACCTGCACCGTCGTTTTCTTCTACACATTTTATGCTAGCATTTATTTCAACAAAATTATCGCTTTTAAATGATTGAACAAGAGATAATTTAAATAGAGTTTTATTCCCTTTTTCTCCTTTTCGCAAAGCTAAATTACTTCCATCATCACTAACTCCAAGAAATAAATCATTTCCTAATATAGAAACAAAACGTATTTGTCCTGAATTATTTTTTTGCAATTTAAAAAGTTGATGATCCGCAGCATATTTTCTATATCTATCCAATTTTATATTGGCATTATCATTTTTACTTGATTCGTGAACGGAAAGAACCATATCTCCCTTTAAGACAGTTTCTATAACATAATATCCTTTATATCTTTTATATTCTTTATAAAGACTATTATATTGATCAGTAAAAAATCGGAATATTTGGTTAGCTCCTTTATGCAACCCATAAACAGATATGTTTGCTCCTGCCTCAGTTTTACTTCTTGCTAAATCAAATACTTTTTTATTTCCTACATTAGAGATATAAAAATAATCTGAAGGAGGATCAAATGTTACCCAAGTAGTTCCTTGAACAACTGATAATTTAAATATTGTTTTATTTCCTTTTTCTCCTTTTCGTAAGACCAAATTATTTCCATCACCACTAGTTCCAAGAAATAAATCATTCCCTAATTTAGAAATAAAACGTATTTGTCCTGAATTATTTTTTTGTAATTTAAAAAATTGATTATTCCCAATAGACTTATCCAATTGAATATTGGTATTATCATTTTTGTCTGACTTGTGAACAGAGATAAACAGATTTTCTTTTAAGGCAGATTGTATAGCATAATATCCATTTCCTTTAGAAATAAATTTAAACCTTTGGTTATTTCCTTCGTGTTTTCCCCAAAGGCCTATATTTGTCCCCTTATTAATACTGCTTCCAGCCACATCAATTACTTTTTGATTTTCAACATTAGATATATAAAAATAATCTGAAGAAGGAGAATAAGTTGTCCAATTTGTTCCTTGTGAAATAGCGTTTTGATTCAAGAATAT
>JAHDII010000225.1:1873-5806 GCA_020630895.1 Saprospiraceae bacterium | reverse complement strand
AATGAATCCTTCTAAAAATTGTTTTCTATATTCCCAATATTTTTCTAAATCTTTTTTAGGATTTTGACTGAACAACAAAAAGGGACTAAAAGTGCAAATTAAAAAAATGTATAATCTCATATTGATAAAATCTAATGAACAAATCCAAAAATAAGATTTTATTTATAGTATGAAAATATTTTAACAATGCACCTTAATCATAATACATTCGTTTATTAAATATATCTTTATATCTTAATTTATCATATTTGAAACTACTTTTAAACATATTCTTATTTTTTTGCCCACTACTTTTATTTTCCCAAACAGAGAATACTCATTTATCTAATTGGAGAACTAAGACTTTAGTCATTAAAGAAAATAAGGCATTTCAATTAGATAGTTTAACGATAATCCCTTCTTCTTTAGAAATTTTTGAATATAATACAGGAGAAAAAGTAGATTCCAAATATTATACTTTTGAATATGATAAATTTCAATGGCATAGAACTACTCTACCTGATACTATTGATATACGATATCAAGTTTTATCTATTAATTTAAGTCAACAATTTTCACGCCTAGACACAAATTATATCAAAGTGGATATTACTGCTCCTGATGATTATGTATATGATCCGTTTACAAATAATGCTACAGGAAAAAGTATTTTAGATTTAGATGGAATAGACTATTCTGGTTCTTTTTCAAGAGGAATTTCTTTTGGGAATAGTCAAAATTTAGTTTTGAATTCTAATTTTAATTTACAGATGTCTGGAAATTTAGGCGATGATATTGAAATTTTAGCCGCGATTAGTGATCAAAATATTCCACTTCAACCAGAGGGTAATACTCAAAATATTCAAGATTTTGATAGGGTTTTTATTCAATTAAAAAAAGGAAGAAGTTCTTTAATTGCAGGAGATTATGATTTGAGAAAACCTCAAGGATATTTCATGAATTATAATAAAAAATTGCAAGGAGCCAAATTTGAAAATGAAATGGATTTATTTAATGGTTCATTAAAAAATTATGCTGGATTTGCTGTTTCAGGAGGAAAATTTGCTCGACAAAATTTATTAACAAATGAAGGAAATCAAGGACCTTATAAATTAAGAGGAAATGAAAATGAATTATTCATTATTGTTTTATCAGGAACAGAAAAAGTATATTTGGATGGTTTATTATTAACTCGTGGAGAAATTAATGATTATACCATAGATTATAATAGAGGAGAAATTATTTTTACCGCTAATCGACTTATCACAAAAGATACTCGTATTATTGTTGAGTTTGAATATACAGATCAAAATTATCTTCGATTTTTATATACTTTAGGTTCAGAATATAAAAAGGGAAAATGGTCGGGACGATTTCATTTGTATAATGAGCAAGATTCTAAAAATTCTTCGGGACAACAAGAATTAACTACAGCCCAAATTAATTTTTTAAATCAAGCAGGCGATAATTTAGAAAATGTGGCTGCTCCTGGAATTGATACTTTACTAGAATTTACAACAGATAAAATTACTTATAAATTAATAGATACTTTAATTAATGGAATAATTTATCCTGATATTTTAGTCTATTCTACTAATCCAGATAGTGCAAAATATACTGCTAAATTTTCTGATGTAGGCGAAAATAATGGAAATTATATTCCTAGCACAAGTGCTGCAAATGGACGAGTATATATTTGGGTAGCTCCTGATCCATTTACAGGAATACCGCAAGGAAGTTTTGAACCTGTTATCAAATTAATTGCACCTGAAAAAAGGCAACTCATGACTTTAGGTGGCAGGTATGATATTGATAAAGATTCCTATTTAGATATTGAAGGAGCATTAAGTAATCATGATAAAAATAGATTTTCAAATGTAGATTCTGAAGATGACAAAGGAACAGCACTTCGTTTAGATTTTCAAAATGGATTTTCTTTTTTTAAAAAAGATATTTTTGATGAGAATACAAAAAATAAAACATTGGAAACTCATTACTCAAGCAAAATATGAATTTAAACAAGATCATTTTCGTCCATTAAATCCTTATCGTTTTTCTGAATTTACAAGAGATTGGAATTATAATTCTGATGAGTTTTTAAATGAACATTTAGGGATTGTAGGACTAGAAATAAAAAAATTAAATCTAGGAAATTTAATATACAATTTTTCTACTTTTAATAGAGGAAGTATTTACAATGGCTATAAACATTCTTTTGCTTCAAAAATAAATTCTAAAGGATTTAAAATTAATATCAAAGGGAGTTATTTAATTACTGATAATACTGAAGAAAAAACTTCTTTTTTTAGACCCAATTTTGATATTTCAAAAACATTTCAAAAATTAAATAAAATTAGAATTGGTATTTTTGGAGAAAGAGAAAAAAATACCAGAAATCATGCTCTAACAGATACCTTACAAAATAATAGTTTTTTTTATGATTTGACGGGAGCTTATATAGAAACAACAAATACAGGTAAAATTAATATTGGTGTTCGATATAAAAGACGTTGGGATTACAGTCCTTATTTGAATGATTTTAGTACATCAACTATTGCTGATGAAATTCATTTAGATGGAAAATGGAATCCTTCAAAAGTTTCAAGATTGAGATGGAATTTAACATATAGAAATTTAAATATTATCAACGAAAGTTTAACGAATCAAGAAAAACAAGAAACCTATTTAGGAAGAATAGAACATCATTTGAATGCAGTTAAAGGAGTCATTAGAAGTACTACTTTATATGAAATTTCTTCTGGGCAAGAACCAGAATTAGAGTTTGTTTATCAAGCAGTTAATGATGGTGAGGGTGTTTATACTTGGATAGATAGAAATTTAGATAGCATTCCTCAATTAGATGAATTTGAAATTGCTAATTTTCAAGACGAAGCCAATTATGTTAGAGTGACTACATTCACAGACCGTTATATTCGTTCTAATTTTGTTCAATTTAATAATAGTCTTTCTTTAAATCCAAAAGCGATATGGTTTAAAGAAGAAAAGAATATGAAAGCTTTTTTATCTAAATTAGCCTTACAATCTCGTTTAAAAATTAATCGAAAAGTAAAATTAGGAGATGACATTTCTCAATGGAATCCTTTTGATATTCAAATACCTGATTCAAGTTTAGTGACTTTAGGATTTATTTATAGAGCTACTTTATTTTTCAATCGTTCTAATCCTAAATATGACGCAAGAATAGGAATCAATCAATCTAATAATAGAAGTATTTTAACTACTGGTTTTGAAGAAAAATCAATTACTGAACGTTTCTTTTCTTTTCGATGGAATATCACAAAAAGATGGAGTCTTTCTTCTATTTTTACAGAAGGTTGGCGACAAGCGGATTCCGAATTTTTCAATCAAAAAGATTATAAAATACGAAATTATAAAGTAGAACCTAAATTCACTTATCAACACAATAAAAATTTTAGAATCATTAATTCTTACAAATTCCAAAAAGGAAAAAATACCATCAATTTTCAAGAAAGAATATCCCTACATGATATTAATACCGAAATTACTTTTAATCAATCTTCAAAAACTTCTATTCGTTCTAAATTTTCTTTTATTGCTGTAGATTTTATTGGAGAAAATAATACTCCTGTAAGTTTTGCTATGCTAGAAGGTTTACAAAATGGGTTAAATTACTTATGGAATATTTCGTTTGATAGAAAATTATCTAAAAACCTTTTATTAAGTTTAAATTATGAAGGAAGAAAAACAGGGGAGGCAAAAATCATTCATGTAGGAAGAGCTTCTATAAGAGCTACTTTTTAATTTAAAAAAAGTGAAAAAAGGTCATCACAAATTTATTATGATGACCTTTTACTCTTAAAGAAAACTTACAAAAGATTTTTCTGATTCTAAAATTTCTATTCTTTCAGCTGCTTCAATTTTATTCTTCAACTGTATTTGTTTCAATTCTTCATGAAGAATTTTTTCTCTTTC
>JAHDII010000225.1:0-1863 GCA_020630895.1 Saprospiraceae bacterium | reverse complement strand
GAAAATTTCATAGCTTCTTTTTTAGGTGCATTAAAATTATTTATTATAATACATCTTTTAAGTATAAAAAGTTCCTTAGAATAAAAAGTATTTAAAAATTAATAAAAATATAAATAATTGCTTATTTTTGCTAAGCAATTGATGCACATTATCCTCCCTTTTACTCACCCAAATATGGTGAAATTTTATATGATTTATTTTTTTTCAATTTTTTTTCAAAAAAATACTCACATTTTTAGAGTTGTGGCTCTTATGTAAGTAGAAGTTATAAAAATGGAATATAAATTTGATTGGAACAAGGCTTTTAAAGAAGCTAAAGAAGGAAAGCGAAAGCTCATTGATGAACATATCAAAGAAGTTTATCAGACTATTTTGATTCCTTTTATTAGTCAAAAAACTTTTTCGAAAGAAAAAGCAGAACCTATTGCTTCTTATGTCATTGAAGTTTTTTGGGAACGATTTTATTATAAAGAAGAACCTATTCCTCAAAATGTAAATGGATATATTTATAGAATGGCAATGAATGCTACTATAAAACATAGTCAATTTGAAAAAATGAAGTCTAAAAAAGAAATTCTCTTAGAAAATAACGATATAGAGTATGCTTTTAGAAATGTTAATCCCAAAGACAACAACTTTGCAGAGCCTACTCTAGCGGAAGAAAAAGAAGCCACTCTCATCGCCCTAGAAAATTCATTAGGTCAATTGGGAGAAAAATGTCAAATATTATTAAAAAAATTCATATTTGAAAAACAAAAAATGAAAAATATAGCTCAAGAAATGGGTTTTCCAACACCTAATTCTGCTACTAAAAAGAAAGAAAATTGTATTAACAAACTCCGAAAACTACTATATAATGAATTGTACAATCAAAAATATAATAATCATGCCTAGACTTTTAAATGAACAAGAACTAGAACTGGTAAGACGATTTTATATTTTGGATCTTACAGAAAGTGAATTGAATGATTTTGATCAAAAGATGCAAAATGACTCTGAATTTAAAGAACAAGTAGAATTGTATCAAAATGTAGATAATCTGATTCAACAATTAGAAAATCGAAATACACCTCCTCCCTCCCCTTCTTTACAACAAAATAAAACAACTCGTAATAAATTATTATTCATTATCGCTAGTTTAATTGCTCTTTTAGGAATTGCTAGCTTTTTAATTTTTTCTCAGCAAAATTCAAAAAACATTGATCAAGTAGTTGCTGATTGTAATACATATACCACTTTAATGAGTAATGATATGCTAAGAGGAGATACCTCTATAACTAATAATACCTTTAGTCTTGAAGACCAAAAAATATTTCAAAGTAGTCAAAAAGCCATAGATAATAATAATTCTGATGCAGCTATTCCTCTATTGAATCAATTAATAGAAACGAGTAAAGATTTTTCTGCTCAAGAATTAGCCTTATGGTGGCTCACAAATATATATCTCCAAAAAGGGGATATTCAAAATGCAAAATTAACTTTAAAAAAAATTATTAATAACCCTGAATTCAATTCATCACATAAAGCAACTGAATTTTTAAATCAATTATAAATTTTTAAATATTTTATTATGAAGAGTATAGAACTAAATTTAACAATGAAAACTCTAATTTCTTTGCTTGTATTATTTCTTTTTACAGCAAGTATGAGTTTTGCACAAACAAAAGGAGGAGCAACTATAGAACCTAATGAGTTTCCTGCTCCTGAACCTAATGAGTCTCCTGAACCTAATCAGTCTCCCGACGATCCTAATAATTATCCTGAAGAAGAAGATGAAACATTAGGAAATAATTCTGATGGAATTAAAGAAGATTTTCGTATAAGATTGTATGAAAGTGATTGTTTAGATCCAGATAGTAATAC
>JAHDII010000224.1 GCA_020630895.1 Saprospiraceae bacterium | reverse complement strand
GATGTTGTTGTGCTAGGCTAATTGTTTTTTTTATGATTTGATGTGTTAATGTTCCTTTGTTATAATCTTGAAAAACAATGGCATCAACTTTTTGTCCATCAATAATATTTTGAACTTTATTGAAAAGGTCAATTTCTGTTTGAGAATCAATATCTATTGTAGATTCTTTATCTATTCTTAGTATTTGTTTATTTGCAGCCCAAATTCTTGTTTTAACACTTGTGGGTTTTGCATTTTGTTGAATTCCATGAAATTGAATTTTTTCTTTTTTAATGATAGTATTAAAAATATGAGCATCATCATCATTTCCTAAAATTCCTAATAAAATGGGAATCCCTCCAAGAGCCTGAATATTTAAAGCAACATTAGCTGCGCCCCCTAATCTATCTTGACTATTTTCTAAATTAACAATAGGAACAGGAGCTTCAGGAGAAATGCGATCAATGGTTCCAAATAAATAACGGTCAAGCATAATATCACCTATAATGACTACTTTTTTATTTTTCCACTGCTGTATAGGTGACTGAGTTCTCATTTAATGTCTATAATTTTATGAATTTGCTAACTCAAAGATATTTATAACTAAAGATATTTAGTTAGGAAACTTAAATTATTTAATTTTGTTGTTATTATATAGATTATTTAATTCAGTTGCTGAATCATTTTTTGAATTTTACAGTGATTTAGTTAATAGTGTAATAAAATCTAACTATTTAGTTTATTTAAATAATAAAATCGAGCCTAGAATTATGGCAATAATGATTACAGATGAGTGCATTAATTGTGGAGCCTGCGAACCAGAATGTCCTAATAATGCAATTTATGAAGGTGGGGTAGAGTGGGCAATTTCTGAAGGAACAGGAGTAAAAGATTCATATCAATTGTCTAATGGAAAAGATGTAGGAGCAGATGATCCTCAACAACCAGTAGAAGAAGATTTTTATTTCATTGTTCCTGATAAATGTACAGAGTGTAAAGGTTTTCATGAAGAACCTCAATGTGCTGCTGTTTGTCCTGTAGATTGTTGTGTTCCTGATCCTGAAAGAGAAGAAACGGAAGAAGTTTTATTAGCTAGGAAAGATCGCTTACACCTATAAGATGAAATTACATACAATTAATACTGGTTTTTTTAAATTAGATGGTGGAGCCATGTTTGGAGTTGTTCCTAAAACAATGTGGCAAAGATTAAATCCTCCAGATGAAAATAATATGTGTACTTGGGCAATGAGATGTTTATTGCTTCAAAAAGAAGATCGAAATATATTGATAGATACAGGAATAGGAAATAAGCAAGATGCTAAATTTCGTTCTCATTTTCATCCTCATGGCGAAGATAGTTTATTAAATTCTTTAGCAAAATTGCGCTTACAACCAGAAGATATTACAGATGTTCTTTTAACTCATTTACATTTTGATCATGTAGGAGGGGCTGTTTCTAAAACGGAAGAAGGAAATTTAGTTCCTACATTTCCCAATGCGATTTATTGGTCTAATCAAAGGCATTATGATTGGGCTTTGAATCCTAATCCAAGAGAGAAAGCTTCTTTTTTAAAAGAAAATATTCTTCCTTTACAAGAGCATAATGTATTACAATTTATTGATTTTGATGAAGAAGGACAAGGAGAATTATATGGTATTCAATTAAGATTATTAATGGGACATACTGATGCTATGATGATGCCTATTATGAATGATGGAAAAAGAACCATTGTTTATTGTGCTGATTTAATGCCTTCAGTACATCATATTGGCTTACCTTATGTGATGAGTTATGATATTCGTCCTCTAGAATCATTAAAAGAAAAAAAGGAGCTATTAGAAGAGGCTGTAGAAAAAAATTGGTATTTATTTTTTGAACATGATCCTATTCATGAAATTTGTTCTCTTATTAAAAATGAAAGAGGAAGAATTATTGCTAATCATCCTTCCTCTTTATCTGAAATATAGGGTTAAATTGGATATTAATTTCATTCATCTGATGCCATAGCATCTCTATAAATTTTTCGTATTACTATAAATACAACAGAAAGAAATCCACCAATAAATCCACCAATAATTATAGCTTTTAAAAGACTAGGAGAATTAGGGAAAATAGGATAGATAGGAAAATCTACTTTTTGAATAATAGGAGTTGTATTTAACAAAGAAAATTCAGCTTGTTCTTTTAATTTAGTGGCTTCTATTTGTTGTTCGATTAATATTTTTAGATCTTTTTCTAGTCTTAATTGATCTAATTTAGTCGTTGTTTTTATTAATTTCCTTCGGCTATCAATGAGTTCTGCAAGTCGATATTCTTTATTATAAACAAGTCCATTAATAGAATCTACTTTATTTTCAATAATAGAGTAAGTTCGTTGATTTTTTTCTATTGTTTTTTCAACATAATATTCATCTATAACATTAAAAAGTATAATTAAAAATTCTACGGCTAATGTTTCAGATAAAGAAGTGAGTTCTAATGAAATAATACCAGATGTTTCGTCAATAGAATTAGATAAGATACCTTTATTATTTTTTGTTCCAGCAATGAATGCATGTAATGTTAAGAGAGCTTCGTTAGATAGTCTATCAAAACGATCAAAATTTGAATTTTTAAAGAAAAATCTTTGAGTTTGTTCTTCATCTTCAAAAATTTCAATATTTTCCACTCTCATTACATGATTAGCAATAAAATCTTCTTCTCCATCAATAATAATTTTATTGAAAAGAGCTTTTTTTATAATGCTTCTAGATCTTAGTAATTTAACTAATTTATCGAGATTATTTTCACCTCCACCAAAACCAAAGGAATTTAATAATCCACCTGCTATTCCCATAGTTGAACTCTTTTCATCATTCATCATAAAGGTCATAGAAGATGTATAAGAAATATCTTTATTTAAAGTTCTATATACCATAAGTGAAACGAAAAGAATTACAAAAATTACTATAATCCACCAATATTTAAAAAGTTCTTTAATATACGCTTGTATAAGAAGTATAAGTTCTTTTAAACTAATTTCATCATTCTCTGATAATTGTTGGTCAGACATTTTTATTATTTTATTTGAGTGAGATTAATTTCCATCTAAATTTTGTATAAGGATTACAAGAGTTAATATAGCTGTAGCTTGAGCTACAGTATTAGAAATAACACTAGCCCAATCTACTTTTTTACGATCTTTCTCTTCCTGAGATTTTTCTCTTTTTTCTACAATAATAATAGCTCCTTTTTTTACTTCAGGATATCGTTTAAAAAAACCATAATTTTTTGTTTTTTTTAATTTCCCCCCGGGTTGTTTTACTTTTATTAAGGAGTATCTAGCACCTTCTGCTCTATTCACTCCGCCAGCATAATAATCAATATAGAATTTAGCATTTTTTCCTTTATGATAAGGAACATTTACTTTTTCGCCCAAATCACCTTCTGAAATTTCAATATTTGAAAGCGTTTCATTGGCATTGATAAAACCATGTATTGATACTACATTAATTTCTTTAGGGACATTAATAATATCACCATTTTTTAAAATATAATTAGAAGGTGAGTTAGGATTATTTAAAACATCTTCAACATCTACAACCATATACCCTAAACCTCCTTCGCTTCTAAATAATGTAATCCCTTCTTTAAGAGCTGTTTCTTTAAAACCTCCAGCTCTAGTAATAATATCAGATAATCGTTCATTCTTTTTAGTTAATGAATAAGGACCAGGATACTTAATCTCTCCATTAATTTCTACATTTTGTTGTAGCTCAAAATCAGGAGTAGAACGAACAATAATTTGATCATAAGGAGCTAATTCAAACTCACCATTTTGAGAACCAATAACATTAAAGTTATCATCTATTTCTAATTCTATTTCTTCAGTTACTGTATTTTCACCACTTTTAATATTTATAAATATGAATTTTTGCTTGATCTGCTGAAAGTTTTAAGCCTCCTGTTAAAGAAAATAGATCTCTCAAAGTCATACCACTATCATAATCAAAATTTCTTTCTTGAAGTACTGCTCCAGAAATGTTGACTGTAGCATTATCAAAATTAATATCATCATAAGAAAATACAGCAATACTATCAGAGGGTTGTAAAAGAACATTATTTTCTCCATTTTGATTAGCAATAGCATCAAAAATATTGATTCTTACATAGTCAATTTGTTCTAAAGATTGAGGATCTCTTCTAAAAATATAAGCTAATCCTGTAGCATCATCTTTTAAGCCTCCAGATAAATTTAATACATCAATTAATTTTAGATCATTTTCATATTTGTAGTTGTTTGGATTTCTCACAGCACCAGAAAGTTGCACATTAGCAGGACTTTCAAATCCTCTTTTCTTTAAAACAGCAATTCTGTCTTTAGGCAATAAAATCAAATCTTTATCAGAACCTGGATTGTCAAGAATTTCTTGAAGATTTAATTGTATATATTTTTCTTTTCCATTTCCTAAGTATCTAAAGAGATATGCAATTTCTAATTTTGCTTGATCTGTAAGAATACTTTTTTTAATGAGATCACTAACTCTCATTTGTTGAATTAATTCATATTGTCCAGCTAATTCTACGGCTCCTTCTATAGAAATAAAATTGTTAAATGAAACAGGTATTTGTGGGATATTAATTCTATCTCCATTTAATAATTTAAAATCTTTGCCTGTTTTTGCTAAATCTCTATAATTAATAGTAATTATTTTTTCTCTATCATCAACATAACGAATGATTCGTATATTTTTTTGATAGGCATTACTTTTAAAACCACCTGCCCAATCTAATAATTTTTTTAAATTTTCATTTTCTTTTAATTCATATTTAAAAGGACGCAAAATAGCACCATCAATAGCTACAACTTTACCAATAGTAGGAACATGAATATAATCATTGTTTTGAAGAAAAAAGTCTTGTGCTTTAGCAGGATTCATTAGGTATTCATATAAATCAAAATTTTTGGGAGATTCACCATTTCTATAAATCATAATATTTCTTACACTACCATTAGCATTAGGTCCCTTAGCTGCAATTAAAGCAGAATATGCAGTATTTAAAGCTGGAATATTAAATGGACCAAATCGTCTTACTGAACCTACAATACTTACAGTAATACTTCTACTAAAATTTAACCCAATAGCAATTTCATCATCATTAAAAAGATAATATTGTCCGAATTTCTTTTTTAATAAAGATTTTGCTTGTTGAAAAGTTAAACCTTTAATAAAAATACGTTCCATTTTTTCAGGCTTAATATAGCCATCAGTAATTTCGTATTTTTTTGATAATTGAGATCTTTCACCAAAGATATTAACTATAACTTCATCTCCTTCACCTAAGATATAAGTAGAGGGTGGACGAATGTCTGTATTTTTGTTATAGTTATCGAAATTTTCTTTGAGAAAAACATGTTGTCCATAAACCATATTTTTCTTAATAGCTTCCTCTTCATCAAATACATCATTCGTGATTTTAGCATTTAAATCTTGATCCTCTATTTTATCTTCTTTCTTTATTCGTTCTTCTTCCTTTTTATCTTCTTCGGTTTGTTTAGGCTCTCTTTCTGCATCAATTTCTTGAAAGATTTCTTCTAGGGCTTGCTCAACAAGTTCTGTTTGCGAAGGATCTAAATTATCAAGATCGATTCCTTTTTGCTCTAATCGAGATAAAACTTCATCAACTGCTATATCTTCGTATCCTCTCTCATCTAGTTTTCCTCGTAATAATTCTTTATCAACATAAGGAGGTAATTCTTGAGTTCCAGAAGGAGTATCTTGAGCTATAAGATTAAAAGTTATAAAAAAAGAAATGTAAAGGGCGAACAATATTTTCTTCATTATTC
>JAHDII010000223.1 GCA_020630895.1 Saprospiraceae bacterium | reverse complement strand
CTAGCCATTTTCCTCCATGACAACCTGGATTGATATAAGCTAATTGCTCAGCATACGTGCCATCAGCATGCAAATGGGTTGTTAATACTCCTTTCCCTTCTTCTTTTGTAGGTTGGATAATAGCAGCACCTGCTCCATCGCCAAAAATAACTGTAACATTTCTTCCCCTTGTAGAATAGTCTAGTCCAGAAGAATGATATTCTGAGCCCACAAGTAGAATATTTTTATACATACCTGTTTTGACAAATTGATCTGCTATAGATAAACCATAAATAAATCCAGAACATTGGTTTCTAATATCTAAAGCTCCAATGCCTTGCATTCCCATTTCTCTTTGTAATAAAACAGCACAACCTGGGAAATAATAATCAGGACTCAAAGTTGCAAAAATAATAAAATCAACATCTTTAGCAGTGATTCCAGCCCGTTCAATAGCTATCTTAGCTGCCTCAACACCCATTGTAGTTGTTGTTTCTTCATGTTTTATAGCATAACGTCTTTCTACAATACCTGTTCTTTCTCTAATCCATTCATCATTGGTATCCATGTGTTCTGCTAAGTCATGATTGGTTACTCTTTTTTCAGGCACATAAAAGCCAATGCCTCCGATTTTTGAATTTAGCATTTTATCAAGTGGTTTGGTTGAAAGTACAAAACTAGTAAATTATTCTTGAAATATTCATAAAAAAATATTAAGGTTTAAAACCACTTAATCCTTCAAAAAGCCATTTAGATAATATCTCTCTATTACTTTCTAATACAAAACGCTTTTGATCACTAGGATTTCGGATATTTCCTAGTTCAATATAAACAGATGTAGGTTTTGTTTCTCTCAACATGTGTAAATCTCTAGAAGTTACGGTTCCTGTGTAATTTCCACTTTTTCTATGTATAGCATATTTTTCTTTGAGCTTAGCATGAAGTTTTTTTGCTGTTTTTTTTCCTTCAGCACTATTTTTATAGTAATAGAAAAATACATCAGTCCTTTGTTTTTTACTTCTGGAATCTATATGTATAGAGAGCATTTTTTGTACTTTAGCTCCTGCTTTTTTATGTTGTGCATACAATTTATTAATAGCATTAGAACGCTGCAATAGTCTTGGTTTTTGGCTTACAAACATTTCATCATTTTTCCATGTTACTTCATCTTTATCGCAAGGCAATATTTTACCTGAACGAATTCCATCATTTTCATCTCTTGTAATCATATAAGCAACTGCCCCATGTTCTATTAATTTTCGGCATAATCGAATAGCTACATCATAAGCATATTCATCTTCACATAATTTATATTTTCCGTATGTGCCAATAGCTCCAGGGTCTGGACCACCATGTCCTCCAACTATATAATAAACATGCCCTTTTAATTTATTGGATTTTAATGGTGTTTTCTCATATTTTTTTCCAAAAATAGGGAAAACTCTATTTTTGCTACTTTCTACAGTAGAAATAGGTTCTATTTCAATGATTTCATCGCAATATAATTCGTGATAAGGAACCCATAGTATTTTTTTTCCCTTATTAAATTTAGTAGGTTTTATTTTTTTAGAGAATAAGAATTCATTGTATTTTTTGATTCTTACAGCTTTGTCCCAATTATTATCACCTATAGTAGAACGAATAGATTTACTATTATACTCATAGATGAATAAAGGGAGTTTGTATTTCCTATCGGTGTATATTTTTGATTTTTTAGAAAGTTTGTTAATGGAATAAAATTCTTCTACATTGCATTTGCTTTCTAATAGTTGGTACCTTCGCAAAATAGAATAAATACCATCACCTTCTTTAGGGGTAATACTTACATATTCTGGAATAGCAAAAGTAGTAATTGAACTTAAAAGAATGAGCAGGGTGAATAAGTTTTTCATAGAATGAAAATTGCCTAATTTATTTTTAGTAGTATTGAATAATAACTAATATTATTGTTATAATAGTATTATTGATTGAACAAATATATAATAAATCATAAAGAAATATATGATAATTAGAGTAATAATAATATCATTAATTGTATTGATATTTAGCATAGGATGCAGAAAAAGTACTACAAAAAAAGAATTCAATAGTCATTTTACGGTTCATGAGCTTTCCCAAAATCATGTTCTTTTTCAAGGATGTAAATTTAATCCTAAAGATATTCAATTAAAAATGGTTACTTTTTTAGAAGATGAAATTGGAACTATTAGGGGGTTGTTGAATCAAAAAGAAGATCTTCTTTTTGCTACCAATGGAGGAATTTTTCAGAAAAATTATACAACAAGTGGTTTATTGATAAAAGAAGGAAAAATGATTTCTAAGGTTAATAATAAAAATGGTAAAGGAAACTTTTATTTAAAACCTAATGGCATTTTTTCTATTGATAAAAATAACAAAGCTTCTATAGTATCAACACCTAATTTTGATATTTCATCTATTGAAGATATAAATTTAGCGATTCAATCAGGACCTTTACTTGTATTGGAAAATAAAATTCATCCTGTTTTTAGAGAATCCTCTAAAAATGTTAATATCCGTAATGGAGTAGGAGTTGATACTCAAGGAAACATTCATTTTTTGATTAGCAATGAAAGAGTCAATTTGTATCAATTTGCTCAAATTTTTAAAGATAGTTTAGACTGTCCGAATGCTTTATACTTAGATGGATTTATTTCTGAAATGTATATTTCTAATATTAGGCATCCATCATTTAAACGTCAGTTTGCTACTATTCTTTATATTGAAAATGAATAAACTTTACTTGCTAGAATTTCGTCTAAATTCTTTTAAACCCCATCCAAAGTTTTCTTCATAATGTTCTAATGCTCCTTTTTGCATTAGTTTGAGAACTTCTTGGTCAAAATAAAGCATTTCGATTGTTTTTCGAAAATCTTCAACGAGTTGTTCTTGGGTTTCAAAATCAATAGCTATACCTGATTTTACAGTAATATATTCATCTACATTTTCTTCATAGCGAGTTACAATAGCTAAACTTTTACTCAATGCTTCTGGAAAAATTCTTTTTAAATTTTTTGTAGAAGGATGGAATAGTATTCTCGAAGAATTGAAAGATATTCTATTTGTTGCTGTAGAAAAATGAATAATTTTTCTAGGCAAGTCATAATTATCTATTTCTTTCTGTATAAAAATACTTGGCTCTACTCCTTTTGTTGACCAATTAATTTGTATCACTTTTTGATGTTTGGGAGTTATTCCATAGTAAAAATTACTTAAAACTCTTATTGCTATCTTTTGCTCTATTTCATCTAAATATTCTGAAGCAACAAATATTTCAAATTTTTTAATCATAACAGTAACTTATTTTCTCACTAAACTTTATTATTTATATCAGGGAGAAATGCGTTTTTGATTTAAATAGAGAGAATAATTGTACCAAAAAAAAGATTCTTGATTTCTAAATAGCAATATTTGTGACAAGGTTTATTTTTTAAGAAAGCTGCTTTGAATATGAAAATTTATTGATTTTAAGTCGAAAAAAAATATTTTTTTTATGATTTGTGACAATAAGAAGACCTAAAAATATGGTATATATTAAGATTTGTAAAAGATTAATTTAACAGAATTATAATGAAAATTAGAATATTCTAATTAAATAAAATAAAAAAAGTCATTCTGAATACATTCAAAATGACTTTTTTTATTTTATTATGTGGATAATTTTAATGAGGAATATCTCCTCCACATCCAACCCAATAGCGGACTCGTTCTTTTTTACGAACTTTCCCACCTTTTATTTTACTAGTTTCTTCAACATCTAAAAGTTTAATCTCTTTTTTTTGATTATCTTTTTGTTGTAAAAGTTTTAGTTTTTTTCGTTTTTTTAACCATCTCATAGTTAATAGTTTTAGTATTTCTTAGCTGGTTCTAAATAGAGTTTAGTTATTAGTATTGATCAAATGTATGATTTTTTTTTCAAAAAAGAAATATTTTATCAACAAAAAGTGAAAAAAAATCAAAAAAATGATTAGGTCTGCTGTAATTTTCTCAATTTTTCCATAAAAGCTGCTCTTCTTCGCCTAGAAACTTCAATCATTCTACCATCTTCCATTACTAAATAGCCTCCTTCCCCTTTTACAAATTTCATCATATAATTTAAGTTGACAACATGACTTTTATGAACTCTATAGAAGTTAACAGGAGTTAATAGTTTTTCATATTCTTTAATGGTTTTGGAAACTGTAATTTTTTCTCCACTTTGCATAAAAATATGGGTATAATTATCTTCTCCTTCGCATCTTACAATATCCTTAATATTAATAAAATAGATTCCATCTACAGCAGAAATACTCATTTTTTCAAAAGTATTAGGATTATTGAAATGATTCGATAATACTTCTAATCTTTTCTTCATTTGGGGGCTTCTACCTGTTTTTGTACGTTCAACAGCAGCTTTTAATTCTTCGGGATCAATAGGTTTTAGTAAATAACCTACAGCACTATAATTAAAAGCCTTTACTGCAAATTGATTGTAAGCAGTAGCAAAAACAACTTCAAAATTAATATTATCTAATTGATCTAATATTTGAAAACTTAGACCATCTTTAAGTTGTATATCTAAAAAGACAATATCAATTGTATCTTGTATTCCTTTGATTAATTCTACCCCAGAAGCAACTCCATCAGCTTCGCCCACTAATTCTACATCTTCACAATATAATTTTAAAAAATTAGCAAGTGTTTCTCGACCTCCTGCCTCATCATCAATGATAATTGCTCTTAAGTTTGCCATTAGTTAAATTTTAATTCTCTGTACATATAAAACATAAATATAATTTATTTTTTCTAAAATATGTTTGACTTCTCATAAAAAATATAAAATAATGTATTTTTGCATACACATCAGACTTTATCATATTTTTATCCAAAATACTTTTATTATGAAAATAAGTTCAATTTTTGTTATAATATTAATATTTTTTGTATTTATTTTTTCTTGTACATCTTCAGAAAAACAAGAAGAGGTTCAAGAAAATAAAACAAAATTAGACCTTCCTTTTTTTGAACAATTCCCTAATTTAGAATTACCTCTTTTTATAGATCAATCCTATCATAAAAAAGCAAGTTCTATGGAACAAATTTCTAATGAAGATGCAGTTAAATATTTTGGAGCAAAATGGATTGACGAAGAAAATGAAATGCTTAATGTAAATGTGTTAGCTGTTGGAAAATCTCAATTTAATAATTCTAAAATGTTGCTGCTAACGAGAGAATTAAGTTTGCCTGTAGGGAGCGGAGAACATGTGAGTTATATTCTTCGAGTCATGGATAATGATGGTAGAATTATTGATGCTGCAACTATAGCAGAATTTGCAGGTTGGGATGGAGGTTCTATTATTCAAACTTGTATTTTTAATAATGATAATACAATTTCATCTTCTTATACTCAAGAAGATGAAAATTTAACTCAAGAAACTAAAATAAAAAAAGAAATAAAAAAAGATTTTTCTATTCAAAAAGATGGAAAAATTTTGCTTGAAAATAAAGTCATTAAAGATGAAAAAAAATCAGATGAAAAAAAATCTTTAGAAGTCAAAACTATAACCAATGAAAATTTAAATGATGTTGTTCGCAAAGGAGTTTCAGGAAGATTTAAAACAGGTTTTTCTTGGACAGATAAATTGGGAAATAATCAACTCATTTTTACAACAAAAGAAATGAAAACTTCCAATAGTGAAATGGAAGATGCTAAAGATTATTTTTTAAATGTCTATCATTTTGTAGATAATGGAGAAAAGTTTCCAAAAGTTTTATGGCAAACAAAAGATTTTGAAAAAGATTGTGCATTCGATTCTATGTTAAATTTAAAAGA
>JAHDII010000222.1 GCA_020630895.1 Saprospiraceae bacterium | reverse complement strand
AAAACTGTGTCACATAATTTATTAAAATGAAAAAAATTCTGTCTTTTCTTTTTCAAGCTTCTTTATTTTATGCACAAGGTCCTATTGATGGATATATGAAGCAAGGAGGGGAAGCAGATTTTGCTTTTTCGTATGGTTATGATCATTATACAAAATATTATTTAGGAAAAGAGTTACAAGATACGTTTAATAGAACTTATCAATCAGCGAGTTTATTTTTAGCGTATGGTTTTGAAGATAATCTAGGATTAGTTGCCTCTATTCCTTTTTTATGGACGGATAAAAATAATAGAGGTTTTCAAGATGCTCAATTTTTTTTAAAATATCGTCCTTATCAAAAAGAATTAAAAACAGGACGATTAGATATTATTACCGCTGGAGGAATTACAACAGCAATTTCTTCTTATAAGATTAGTCCTGAATCTAACAACCCTATTGGAGAACGTCCTACCATTTTTGAATTAAGAACAGTAGCACAACACAATTTTAAAAATGGATTTTTTGTTATGGGGAAAACAGGTATTTCTTATAAAATAAAACCAAGAACACAATTTGCTATTCCTAATTTAATTAAAGGAGGATATGGACATTCTAAATTTTATACAGATTTTTGGTTAGAGTTTTTTTATACTCTAAATGCCGAAGCTAATATTGTACCTTTAGGGCAAGAAGGAAGTACTTTTATTAAATTTGGAGGAACACTTTATGTTCCTATTGGAAAATATTTTGGTACTTTTATCAATGCTGCTTATACCCCTTATGGTAGAAATATTGGAAAATCTCCAAGATTAGGAGCAGGTTTTGTCTTAAAAATTCTTCCTAAGAAAAAAGAAGAATAAATGTACAAATAAATGAAAATAGTTATCATAGGAAATGGGATTAGTGGTATTACTGCCGCTCGATGGATTCGGAAATTAAGCGATCATGAAATTACTGTTATTTCTGGTGAATCAGATTATTTTTATTCTAGAACAGCACTCATGTATATTTACATGGGACACATGAGAAAAAAAGATACACAACCTTATGAAAATTGGTTTTGGGAAAAAAACAGAATTCATTTAATTCGTGCTTGGGTAGAAAATATTGATTTTAATCATAAAACATTACAATTAAAAAAAGCGATACAAGTTAATAAAACTAAACCTGCTCCTCCAAAAGAAATTAAATATGATAAATTAATTATTGCTACGGGATCTTCTCCTAATAAATTTGGTTGGCCTGGTCAAGATTTAGAAGGAGTTAGAGGATTATATTCCTTACAAGATTTAGGATATATGGAACGACACTCCAAAAATTTAAAAAGAGCTGTAATTGTTGGAGGAGGTTTAATAGGAATTGAAATGGCTGAAATGTTTCATTCTAGAAATATTCCTGTTACCTTTTTAGTTCGTGAAAAAAGTTATTGGAATAATGTTCTTCCTCTAGAAGAATCCAATATGATCAATCAACATATTATAGAAAATCATATTGATTTAAAATTAAATACAGAATTAAAAGAAATTATTGATGATGGGACAGGGAAAGTAGCCGCTATTATTACAACTGAAGGAGAAAAAATAGAATGTGGCTATGTTGGACTTACCGCAGGAGTTCATCCTAATATTTCTTTTTTAAAAAATACCGACTTAGAAATTGGTAGAGGAATAAAAGTGAATGAATATTTAGAAACTAATATCAAAGATGTTTATGCAATAGGTGATTGTGCAGAACAAAAAAATCCACTTGAAGGAAGAAGAGCTATTGAAGCCATTTGGTACACAGGACGAATGATGGGTGAAACTGTAGCCTATAATATTTGTGATAAAAAAATCAAATATAATCCTGGTATATGGTTTAATTCTGCTAAATTTTTTGAAATCGAATATCAGGTATATGGAAATATTCAAGCCAATCCTCCTGAACATCATGAATCTATTTATTGGGAACATTCCGAAGGAAATAAATCTATAAGAATTGTTTTTGATAAAAATACTTCTGAAACCTTAGGATTTAATTTAATGGGTATTAGGTATCGTCATGAATTATGTGAAAAATGGATTCGTGAAAAAACAAATATTGAAGAAGTACTTCAAAACTTAGGTGCTGCAAATTTTGATCCTGAATTTTATACTCAATATGAAAATGATTTAATTGATATTTATAATCAAAAAACAGGAAAAAATATATCACTCAAAAAAAGAAGAAGTTTCAATAACTTTTTTAAAATATTCTCAAAATGAACCAAGATAATCACAGTTTTTCTTTAGCTAATCCTAATCCAAGTCATCTCAATTTGGGACAAAAAATAAGTATTGCTGTTGGAATGCTTGGCATTTTTTTAATATTAATTACTTGGGGAGGTCTTACACTTCCTCGACCTGACATTTTCTTAAGCATCACTATTTTTATGATGATGGCAGGTTCTATTGGTTTTGGTTATTTTTCTTATAAAAATAAAATACCTGGAATTAAAAATAATAATGTATGGTTTGATTCTTTTATGAATAGAGGTACCTGGGGTTGGGTATTTGGAATTGTACTTACAGCTTTATATATTTTTTTATATTGGGCTCCTCAATATTTAGGGAAAGCATCTGGTGATGCTGCTAATACGGGTTTAGTCGCATTATTTGATCCTTTAAGTTATTTACTCAAAGGGCAAAAAGCAAGCGAATGGTTTGTTTATGGAACTCTTTATACTGTTGCCGTATTAGGTATGGGAGTAAAATATATTTTAAAATATCGCCACAATCGTTATCAAATAGTTAGAACCCTTTCCGTCATGTTTTTTCAATTAGGTTTTGCTTTTTTACTACCTGAATTTCTCATGGCAATGAAAGAACCTTACTATGATTTTAAAAATATGTGGCCTTTAAATTTTTATTTTTTTCAAGATTGGAGTTTAGATAGTATGTTAGCTGATTCAAGCAAATTAGGTTGGCTCATGTTAACATCTGGTTTTTTAATGATGTTTTTGATTTCACCTATCCTCACTTATTTTTATGGAAAAAGATGGTACTGTTCTTGGGTTTGTGGATGTGGAGGATTAGCAGAAACAGCAGGAGATCCTTTCCGCCATCTTTCGGATAAATCTTTATTTGCTTGGAAATTAGAACGATGGATTATTTATAGTGTATTAGTTTTCGTAACGATAACTTCCGTTGCCCTTATCTATAGCTATAGCTATAACCGACAAGGAAAAATAATGGCAACGCCTCAAGATGTTGCTTTAATTGTTATTGGTTTAATGCTATTAGGAATTATACTCATTTGGGCGTTAAAAAAGTATACTCAAGTTTTTACAAAAAAGATGCTTATCATAGTAACGAGCATTTTAGGATTTATCGCTCTAATGTCTGCTTTAACTTTTGTAACAGGCTCTTCTAATGTTTTTATAATAGATACTTATCAACTTAAGTTTTGGTATGGATTATTTATTTCTCAAGCATTTGCAGGAGTTATTGGTGTAGGATTTTATCCTTTACTAGGAAATAGAGTATGGTGCCGATTTGGTTGTCCTATGGCTGCCATATTAGGAATACAACAAAAGTTTTTCTCTCGTTTTAGAATTACGACTAATGGAGGTCAATGTATTTCTTGTGGTAATTGTTCTACTTATTGTGAAATGGGAATTGATGTTCGTGCTTATGCTCAAAAAGGACAAGATATTGTTCGTTCTTCATGTGTGGGTTGTGGTGTTTGTGCTGCTGTTTGTCCTAGAGGTGTTTTACGTTTAGAAAATGGTTCTACTGATATTACAGAACGAACCAAACAACTAAGAACGATACATGTTACTGAAGATGAAATTAAGATATTATAAAAGTATTTTTTATAATCTGATATATAATTTATATATTTAGATAATTAAAATCATCTAAATCATTAAACATGTCAGATAAAATAAAAAAATATACCAACGGTGAAGTCACTGTTGTTTGGAATCCAGAAATATGTATTCATGCAGCATTTTGTGCCAAAGATTTACCCAAAGTTTTTAATCCTAAAAAAAGACCTTGGGTAAATATGGACGAAGCCAATACAGAACGTATTGTTGAACAAATCAAAAAATGTCCTTCTGGTGCATTATCTTATTATATGAATAATGAGGAAGAAAAAATAGAAGACGTACAAGCAGAAAATATTATTGAAGTAGTTAAAGATGGGCCTGTACTTATTTATGGAAATATAACGATTAAAAGTGAAAATGGGACAGAAAAAAAAGAAAGTAAAGTAACTGCTTTATGCCGTTGTGGAGCTTCTAATAATAAACCATTTTGCGATGGTGCTCATAAAAAAATTAATTTCCAAGGATAATGGATTTTTTACAAAGAAGAGGACATTTATATAAATGGATATTAATCGCTTTTATTTTATTTTTAGGATTTATTTTTTCAGCATTGGCAGCATTCCAAAAAAAAATAAAATCACCAATTATTAATTCTGAATATGTTCATTATTCTCAAGGTACTGTAATTGATTCTCTTTATATTCAAGAAATAAATACAAATCTAATATTAAAACAAAATAACAATACTTTTATTGAAATTCAAATTCAAGAAGAGTTAGCTTATCCTTCTTTAAAAATATTTAGTAATAATAATTTTATAGGACAAATAGATACAAAAGATATTTATTTTTTTGATTGTAAAGAAACTCATTTGAATGATATCAAAATTATAGATCCTATTAAAAATAAAATTATTTTTACCACAGTACAATAATACAAATGGGTGTAGGATATAAAATAATAGATTGGAATTCACAGAAAAAGAAATATGATTTTGTCATATTAATAGGTATTATTTTATACCTCATTATTTTTATTTCTTTACATTTTATTTTTTATCAAAATATTACTTTTGAAACACTACTCATTAGAAGTACGGGTTCTTTAGCATTATTAATGCTTCATATTATTTTAATCATTGGCCCCTTAAGTCGTTTTATTCCTCAAGCAAAAATATTATTATATAATAGAAGACATTTAGGAGTAAGTATGTTTTTTATTTCAGCTATACATGGCGTTTTTTCTATTATACAATATCATGGAGGAGGAAATAAAAATCCTTTCATTTCTTTATTTACTTCAAATACAGATTATTTTTCTTTTGCCAATTTTCCTTTTATGGTACTTGGATTTATTTCTCTAATTATTCTGTTTTTCATGGCAGTAACGAGCCATGATTTTTGGCTCAACAAATTAAGTCCTAAAGTTTGGAAAAAATTACATCAATTCGTTTATATCGCTTATGTTTTATTAATTTTTCATGTATTATTAGGAACATTACAAAATGAAAAATCTATTTTAGGATTTATTATTTTAGGAATAGGTGCTATTATTGTATGTAGTTTTCATATTGCAGCAGGATTAAAAAATAGAAAAGACGAAAAATTAAAATTCAAACGTGAAAGAAATGATCAATTCGTTTTTGTTGCTAAAAAAAATGATATAGAAAATAATAAAGCAAAATTAATTACATTTAAAGGAATAAGTGTTGCAGTATATAAAAAAGATGATAACTTTTATGCTGTTGATAATTTTTGTAAACATCAAGGAGGTCCTTTAAGTGAAGGAAAAATTATTGATGGTTGTATTACTTGTCCTTGGCATGGTTGGCAATATCAACCAGAAGATGGAAAATCTCCTCCTCCTTTTGAAGAAGAAGTAAAAACCTATGAAATTAAAATTGAAGGAGAGGAAGTATGGGCAAAAATTGTAAAATAAAATATAAAAATTTAAAATTATTAATTCCTAAATGCAAAAATATTTAATTAGCATATTAACTTTATTATGTTGTTTTGTAACTAAAGCTCAAATTGATTTAGGAAAATCAGAATAC
>JAHDII010000221.1 GCA_020630895.1 Saprospiraceae bacterium | reverse complement strand
AAAAGAAAAAATAATACTTGCGAGAATATTCGAAATTAAAAATATACCTCCTAATTGAAGCATAGCTTTTACAAGAGTCGAAGTATAAGAATCGGGAAGCATAGTTCCTTTAATTAGACTAGATACGTAATATATTCTTTCCAAAAAATAAATGAATAAAAATAGGGTAGAATAAGCTAGTGAACCAATAATATTTCCTTTTCTAAATCCTTTGTGATATATTTTATTTAAATAATAAATACTAATGGATAGTATAATGAGGTAGAAAACTAGCTTGAACAAAAATTCGTTGGTATTTGAAAGATCAGGAATTAATAATTTTAACTCTTGGTTTAGAAGAAATCTAGCTAGAATTGAAAATAATATTCCAATAATAATCACACCTTTCCATTGTATTTTTTGGATTTCTTCTTCTGTTTCCCATTCATTATCCAAAACTTCATTATGATAATTTATTTTACTCATTTAAAAATTTCTTTACTGTTTTTTTATTCTCTAAAAATAAATTAAGCTCTTAAAGTTAAATAAAAATATGATTTTCATTGATTTCAAATTCATTTTTATAACTTGGGACTCTCAATTCAAAGAAAATGCTCAAAATAGGTGTTGTAGGTGCAGGACATTTAGGTAAAATTCACATGAAATGTATTGATTTAATACCTCAATACGAAGCAATTGGTTTTTATGATATTAATAAAGAACATTGCATAGAAGTAGAAAAAGAATTAGGTTGGAAGGCTTTAAATTCTCTAGAAGAATTGATAGATATATGTGATGTTATTGATATTGTAACTCCTACAATTCATCATTTTGAAGTAGCAGAAAAAGCCATCAAAAAAGGGAAACATATTTTTATTGAAAAACCAGTAACACAAACATTAGAACAAGCTCAACAATTATTAAATTTACAAAAAGAGTATTCGGTTAAAATCCAAGTAGGACATGTAGAACGTTTTAACCCTGCTTTTCAAGCCATAGATATTGATAATATTGATCCAATGTTTATAGAAGTACATCGTTTAGCAGCGTTTAATCCACGAGGCACAGATGTTTCTGTTATTTTGGATCTGATGATTCATGATATTGATATTATGTTGCAAGTTGTAAAATCTGAAATTAATTCTATAGCTGCAACAGGGGTAGCCGTAGTAAGTCCAGCTCCAGATATTGCTAATGTTAGGATTGAATTTAAAAATGGATGTGTAGTCAATCTCACAGCAAGTAGAATTTCAATGAAACAAATGCGAAAAATGAGAATGTTTCAAAAAGATGCTTATATCAGTTTAGATTTTTTGGAAAAGAATGTTCAAATGATTCGCTTATTGAATGTAAAACCTGAAGATGGTTTTTTATCTGAATGGGATACCACAGAAGGGAAAAAGTATATTCAAGGACAATTTCCAGAAATTATTTCTACAAATGCGATCAAAGAAGAATTAGAATCGTTCTTATATTGTATTTTGAAAGATACAGAAGCTGCTGTACCTTTACAAGATGCTTATGAAGCACTTAAGGTAGCTTTACGAATATCAAAAATTATAAAAAATAATCATTTGAATATTAAGTCATAACGATTCATGTTTAAAAAGAGAAGAAGACATACTTTATTTTATATTATTGCTGATTTTTTTACAGCAATGATAGCTTGGTTTCTTTTCTTTTTATATCGAAAAGTGTGGATAGAAAAAATACAAATTGATACTACACTTTTTGAAGATAATAATTTAATTACAGGATTAATTATTGTTCCTCTTTGTTGGTTTTTGTTTTATTCTATTTTTGATAAATACAACGACATCTACCGTTTGTCTAGAATGTCCACACTAGCAAGAACATTGCTATTGAGTTTTTTTGGTGTTGTATTTTTATTTTTTGCTTTGGTATTAGATGATATTGTTTATAATTATAAAACATATTATACTTCTTTTATTGTTTTATTTTCTTTACATTTTATTCTAACTGCTTTTGTAAGAATGTTTATTTTAAGCTTGGCTTCCAAAAGATTGAAAGCAGGAAAAATATCTTATAATACTATTATTATTGGCAGCAATAAAAAAGCAGTAAATTTATACCAAGAAATTACAGAATCTCCTAGAAAAATGGGCTATCATTTTGTAGGATTTATAGAAGCCAAAAAAGGAAATAAAAATGGATTATCTACTTATTTAAATTGCTTAGGACAAATTGAAAATATTTCTCAAATTGTTATCGAAAAAGAAATTGAAGAAGTCATCATTGCTATAGAAACTTCTGAGCATGATGTATTAAAAAATATATTGAATCACCTAGGAAGTGTTGGAGATAAAATCTTGGTAAAAATTATTCCAGATATGTATGATATTCTTCTGGGTTCTGTTAAAATGAATCATGTATATGGAGCTGTTTTAATAGAAATACAAAGAGAATTAATGCCAAAATGGCAAAAAATTATTAAACGAATTTTTGATATTTCTGTTTGTAGTATATTATTAATTTTATTATCTCCTTTATTGATTTATATTGCGATAAGAGTTTATTTTTCATCAGAAGGACCTATTTTATTTCAGCAAAAAAGAATAGGATTAAATGGAAATCCTTTTTCTATTTATAAATTTAGATCCATGTATATTGATGCAGAAAAAAGTGGTCCACAATTATCGAGTGACCATGATCCTCGATGTACAAAATGGGGAGCTGTAATGCGAAAATGGCGTTTAGATGAATTGCCTCAATTATGGAATGTTATTAAAGGAGATATGTCAATTGTTGGGCCTCGTCCGGAAAGAGAATATTTTATTAATCAAATTGTTCAACAAGCGCCACATTATTATAAATTGCTTAAAGTTCGCCCTGGAATTACTTCATGGGGACAAGTAAAATATGGTTATGCTTCTAATGTAGAACAAATGATTCAACGACTAAAATTTGATATTCTTTATATCGAAAATATGTCATTAGCCTTGGATTTTAAAATATTAATTTATACCATTTTAGTTTTAATTCAAGGAAAAGGGAAATAAAATGAAACAGCAAATTATTTTAATTATTATTTATATTTTATGTCCCTTGATTCTATTGGGAAATATCACAAGTGATTCTATTCCTAAAAAAAGAAAAGGCAATTTTGTTTTTATTCCTGCAACAGCATATACTCCTGAAACAGGTTTTACTTTTGGAGCATTTAATGAATATTATTTTGACTTTGCAAAAGATTCAACTTCGCGAATGTCTAAAATTCAATTTGGAGGAATTTATACTACAAAAAAGCAAATGTATTTTGGTTTAGGGCTAGAATTATTTTCTAAAAATGAAAACTATTATGCTTGGATAAAAGCTAAATATTCAAAATTTGTAGATAGGGATTATGGATTAGGAAATGATGCTCAAGCAATTATTCATCAATACGATTTTGAAAAAGAAACATTGGATTCTTTAAATTATTTAGATTTTAAATATCAATCGGCAGGAGGAGAAATTATATTATTAAAAAAAATAAAAAAAGGCATTTATGGAGGACTTCATTATTGGTATGAAAAATTATGGGATTATGAATATGTAAAAGATAGTGTAGCTTTTATTCAGCAAGATTTAATTAGAGATGAATTTAATCCTAATCATTTAATTAATTCTAGAAGTGGAATTGCTTTAGCTTTTACTTATGATACTAGAAAAAATTCTAATAATCCACTCAATGGTGAATATATTCAGTTTAGAAATTGGTATTATAGATCATGGTTAGGAAGTGATTTTAATTATACTTCTATTTCTTTAGATGCAAGAAAATATTTTAATACTTATAAAGATCAAGTTTTTGCTATTCGATTTCGTTCTGAACAGCGATACCCCATAAAAGGAAGTTATGTGCCTAAATTTGATTTAGCGAGAGTAGGAGGAAAAGATTTTGCAAGAGGTTATTATGATGGAACATATATTGATAATCATTTAATGGCTTTTGAAGCAGAATATCGTTTACCGCTTTGGCATGATCCAGAAGCTACGATTTGGCAATTTTGGAGACGATTAGGAATTGTTGTTTTTACAAGCGGTTCAAGAGTATATGAAAATTGGGATGATTTTTCTTTAAGAGATATGAGATTTACAGTTGGAGTAGGGGGGCGAATGGTATTGAGCCAAGCCCAAAAAGTAAATGCTAGAATTGATATTGGATTAGGTTTAGATCCTAATTCTGATTTCCGAAAAAGACATTTAGGAGTTTATGTATATATTAGTGAAGCATTTTAAAATATAGAACATTTCAACTATTTTTTTATTTTTTACGTTATTTCTTTAATAAATCTTTAATTTTTATTTCAATCTTAGTGATAATTAAAATTAAATTGAAAAAGGTACATTATATATTAATCATTGGACTTTTGACAGCTAATTATGTATTTAGTCAAGAGTTAGAACTATTTCCCAGACACAATTTAAAGAAAGATATTGATGTAATCTATTATCCTTTTAGAAATGGTTTGCAAATGATTGAAATCGATAATTATTCTAAGTATTCTTTTCATCAAATGCAATATTTTGACAAGGGATATGTTCCTCCTTATCACGGAAAAAAAGTTAATGAATATTTTTTTAGAGATACAATGGGATTAATAATTAAATCTTTCAATACTAATTGTGACCATGACTCTATATCAAAAGTTTTTAATCCAGTCGGTTTTGTCAATAGAAACAATCACAGCACCACACTTTGGAATGACTATTATCAAATAGGCAAATTAAGTGGATATTATGATGTTTATGAAAATTCTAATCAAGGAATTATTGATTCATTAGGAAATATTGTAATTCCTATTACATATAAGGCTATAATTCACAAACCCAATTGCTTCTTGGTGAATAAAGATAAGAAATGGAGATTAATTACTATCAATAATTTTCAGTTACACGCTGGTTCTTTTGATGATTATCATGAACGTAACCCATTGATTTTTTTTACTATAAAAAATAAACTAGCCTTTTTATATAATTATCAAACAGGAATGAAAAATGATCTTTCTATTTGGGATGATATCAAAATGTTAGCTCAAGGGTATGAAGGATTGGTATGGGTTAAAAAAAATGACAAATGGGGCTTATGGAACTATAATAATAATACCCAAGTATTATCATTTGATTATGATTCTGGCTCCTATTTCTCTTACTTTTTTTCTAAAGAAGACCAGAAAGTAATCATTGTTTCTAAAAATGGAAAATATGGTTTGATAAGCTTAGCATTCAATCAGCCAATGATGATTTTAAAGTGTGAATACGATAAAATATATGGTTCTAAGGAAAAGGCAGGACCGCCTTATTTTTTTAAAACAGGTTACATAACGACAGAAAAAAATGGGCATAAATTAGAATATGAAATTAATGAACTACTACTAGCAAAAACTAAAATTAATTGAAAATAAATCACGCTTTGTCTGAAACAATAAAAGACTCTATAAAAGTGCTGATAAAGAATAAAAAAAGAAAACAAATCGACAACAAAATGATGATACACTATAAAACCAAAATAAGTACCATTTTATTTTTTTTAATTCCTCTTGTTTCTTGGGCTCAAGGACTCGAAGAATTTAAAAAAGCAACAGATAAAATTATTAAATACGACACCGAAATTTCATTCAAAAAAACACCCGGTTATATCGTCGGAATGATTGATCGAGATTCAACTTATATTGTGCCATATGGCTCTGCGAGTAAAGATTCTTTAGTGGAGATAAATCAGCATACTATTTTTGAAATAGGTAGTTTAACCCAAGTATTTACTATGTCTTTATTATCTATTTTAGAAGAAGAAAAAATAATCGATTTTAATGCTACAGTTAATTCATTATTACCTCAGGAATATCAAAATTCTAATGCTGA
>JAHDII010000220.1 GCA_020630895.1 Saprospiraceae bacterium | reverse complement strand
ATAGTTAAAAAAGTAATTATTACTCAATAATTATTTTAATGTTTTTAATAATAAAAATAAATAATCCGATACAAAAAGTTTTGTATCGGATTATTTTATAAGTGTAATTAATCTTACATTTACAAAAAATAACTATTATGCTTACCTACGATAGTACAAAAAATAATAATCCAAAAATATTTATCACAATAAACATTTTATTTATTGTTGCTTTAATTAGTTTAGTTATAGGAATTTTTGCTCCTGTATTAAATATGACAAAAAAAATTAGCCTATTATGGAATTTAATTAATTGGGAACTTGAGAATTCTACTTTTAGTATTTTATCTGGAATAATTACTCTTTTTGAAAAAGGAGAGTATTTCATAGGAATTATTTTATTTATTTTTTCTATTGCTTTTCCTATATTTAAATGCATAACTCTTATCATAGCGTGGCTTACAATAGGAAATAAACATTTAAGAATGGTAAAACTCATTAACTTTGTAGGGAAATGGTCTATGTTAGATGTTATGGTAATTGGAATTTTGGTCATTGTAGCAAAACTCAGTAGTTTTGCAGATGCTAAACCATTAATTGGAATATACTTCTTTTTTCTTCATATTATTTGCAGTATGATTATATCATACCTTATTAGTAGTGATGATGTTAGTAAAATTTAATCTTTTATTTTGTTCTCCTATGTCCTCCAAAGAAATACATTTTATTTCCTCCAAATGCAGATAATTTATAATTAAAAGAAAGCATAAAATATCTTCCAAGAGTATTAGTTTGTGTTTGTGTAATTTCTGTTGCCGTATTCGTTCTATCAATTCCTAATTCTCTATTTAAAATATCTCGAACAGATAAAGTTAGTGTTCCTTTTTTATCTTTTAAAAATGAATATGCTACAGAAGCTTTCCAAAAAGGTTCTACCTGTTGTTCTGCAAAAGATGTAGCAGAATTAATTTCATAATCAAAAGAAGTAGAAAAGAACCAAGTTTTTTTAATATTAATATTAATATCTGTAAAATAGGAATGTCTAAAAAAATCTGTATTTAATGATACAAAAGAAGGATATTTATTTTGATTATAAGATATTGAAGTTCCTGCACTAATATCAAAATAATCACTTCCTACATTTGAAATTTTTAATTGTCCATAATATGTATTTAAATAATTTTTAGTTTGAATATTATTTACAAAAGTTTCTCCTCTTGAATTTCTAAAATTACTATTAATAGATAATTTACTTTTAATAAATTTAACAGGAAAACTAAAAGATAAATATCCTGAAAGGCTAGAACCTATATTTGAATTAATTGGTGTTGTTTCTCTTTTAAAAAATTCATCTACTACTACAGCATTAATAATATTATTTTGAGTAATGGTATAATTTAAAGAGGTAAAAAGAGTTACAAAATTATATTGATTGAATACACTATATCTTGTTCTAAAACGATGATTTAATTCCGGCTTTAATGATGAATTACCGATATAAATACTTAAAGGATTAGAATTATCAACAATAGGTTGTAATTGTCTAATAGAAGGAACTCTAGTATTTAAAGAATATGATGTATTAAAATAACTATTTTTATTTATTTTTTTTCTAAGATTAAAATTAGGCGAAGGCACCCAATATGTTTTATTAATTTCTACATCTTCATTGATTAAGTTTCCATTTAATAAAATATTTTTTAAAGAAACTCCAGCAGATAATCTTAATTTTTCAGAAGGATTAAATTTATATGTAGCTCCTATTTCATTTTCCATAATTCGATTTGAAAAATGATTACTCAAATCATCATTAAATGTATTGATTAATGTAGTAGAATCTCTATCAAAAAAATCAATTTTATTATTTTCAAATTCTATTCCATGATCTAAATTAAAAGCTATAGAACTTTTTTCATTAATAGGTTCATTATAGGTATTAACTATTTCATATTCTCTTCTGCGGCCTTGAGAATTTTGTTCTTGAAAAAGAATTTCTGCAAAATCAAAAACACCCTCATCTGTATAATAATTAATATCACTATCTAAAATTCTATTATCAGTATTGTTACTATTTCTCCAATCTAAAGATAAGGTATAAGCTCTTCCTTCTTTTTTAGTTTTTCTAAAATAAGAAATATTTGAATTGTTTGAAAAAGAAAAATTGTCTCCCAAGTTTTGTCTATCATTATCATTTTTTTTCAATAATAAATCAGTTAATGTTTCAGAAATAAAAGAAGAAGAATTATCTCCATGGGCAATAACAAAATTGGTTTTCATATCTATATTTCTAAGAGAATCAATCTCTTTTTTTAATCCAATCCTTGCGGTATGTCTATTGTTTTTAGATTCATTATTTGACGTAGAATTTTCAAAATAAGTTTCTTCATCATTAATAAATTCAGAAGAAGTTTCTGTATTTCTTTGAGATTCATTTCTAGTATAAAAATAATTAGAATAAATTTTTGTTTTATCATTTATTTTATAACTCAAATTAATTCCACCAGAATAAAATCGACTATTTCCAAATCCTGTATTACGACTAATAGGCACTCCTACCTCACTAGAACGTCCTCTTTCATCTCCTCTAAAAGTCATATAATCATCAAAACCAAAACCATTATTATTCAAATTATTTAAAGAACCCAAAGTAGAAATTTTTAATTTTTTATCAAATTTATTAATACTAAATTTTCCTTCATATCTATGGTCTGTTCCATAACCTGCTTTGACATAACCGAAGTATCCTTTATTTTTATCTTTCTTTAATTTTAAATTAATTGTCTTTTCTTCTTCCTCTCCATCTTTTACTCCTGTAAGTTCTTCCTTTTTAGATTTTTTATCAAATACTTGAACTTTTTTCACAATATCCGCAGGTAAATTTTTAGTTGCCATTTTAGGATCATCTCCAAAAAATTCATCTCCATCAACCGTTATTTTTGTTACTGCTTTTCCTTGAGCTTTTATTGTACCATCTTCTTCTACTTCTACGCCAGGTAATTTTTTTAAGAGGTCTTCTACATTATCATTAGGTAAAGTATTAAATGCTTCTGCATTATATTCCAATGTATCTCCATTCATTACAATAGGAATATGTTCTGCTTGAACAACTACTTCTTTTAATAATTCATTATCAGAAGATAATTGAATAATTCCTAAATCTATTTTTTCCTGATTGACTTCCACTTTTTGTTCAAAAGTACCATAACCAATATAAGTAATTTGCAAATTATAATTTCCTTGCGGTAATTCTCCTATATAAAAATTTCCGTTTTCATTTGTCATACTATATCCTACCATTGTAGAATCTGTAGGATTTAATAAAACAACCGTAGCCATTTCTAAAGCAACATCTGTTGAATCTTGAACAATTCCTATTACTGAATTATTATTTTGTGCTATAATACTTGTAGTACAAAAAATTAAAAATAATTTAATTATGATTTTTTTCATTTTGATATTATTTTTTGACATTAATTAAAAATTACCAGCCTTTATATCTTTTTTGTTCTTCTTTTTTCTTCTTTTTTAATTTCTCGTATTTTTCTCTATCCAATATTTTCATTTTTTTAGGTAATTTTATTTCTTCTTCTAATTCTTTTCCAATTTCTATTTGCTCTGCTGTTATAATTCTATCTCCATTATTAATATCAATTTCTAATACAACGCCAGGTAAATTACCAAAATTTTCTGGACCAAAAGAAATAGGAATTTGTGGCGTAAACCAGGCTTCTAAAGTAATGAGTGTATCTTGATATGTTATTTTCATACAAGTATAATCTAAAATCTTTTTTTGTTGATTATGAAATTTCCATTTATAATCAGGAATAGAATCTGTTACTAAAAATCCTTTTCCTAAAAGGATTTCTTTTTTGATATATTTATTAAGTTCTAAATTTTTATAAACAGATTTATCATTTTTTTCGCCTATAGAATAATAAGCATATCTTTTATTTTCTTTTTTATCTTCTTCACTTTCATATTTTTTATACAATGAAATATTTTCTGAATAGGATAAAATCATTTTTGATGTATCAGGGTCATTATTTTTTTTCATAAATGCTGAAAAACGAGGATCTACTTTTTTATCATCTGTTTTTTTAGGTTGTTGAATCACTTGGTAAATGATTTCACCTTGTTTTTTTTGAGCTTGAAGCTGAGGAAGACAAAAAATAATTGTAATTATAAAAAGTATCTGTTTCATGAAGATGTGATTTTAGTTCATTGTAAAAAAACAAAAAAAAAGGTTAACTCTAGAGTTAACCTTTTCAATTAACAATTCATTGACATTAACGAATTTTTCAAGAATTGTTACAGTATTTTTTAATTTTAATTCTACTTTTTAATCTAATCCATATTTATCTAATAAATACACTAAAGCAGTAATAGCAGCAGAACCTAAAACCAATTCTCTTTTATTCACCACATCAGGAGCATCTGCATCGGTATGATGATAATCAAAATATCTTTGACTGTCGGGTTCAAAACCAAATAATAAACCTTTTTGATCTTTTAATTTACTTACATCTGCACCAGAACCACCTTTTCTTAAATGTAATCCATAAGGCTCTAAAAGAGGTAACCATTCAATTACTTTTTTAAATTTATTTACAAAAATATCATCATGTCCATCTGCTGTAAATCCTCTTGGTGTAAATCCTCCCCTATCCGATTCTATTGCTGCCATGTGAAACTCTTTTCTCACATCAGAAGAATCTCGATAAGCGTAAGCTCCTGCTCCTCCATTTTCTTCATTCATATACATCACACAACGAAGGGTTCTTTTAGGTTTATATTTCAATTGCTTTAAAATATGAATCACATCTAAAGAATGAACACAACCAGAGCCATCATCATGTGCTCCTGTTCCTACATCCCAAGAATCTAAATGACCACTCACTAAAATAATTTCATCTGGTTTTTCAGAACCTCTAATTTCTCCTATCACATTATAAGATAATTTGGGTTTTAAATTTTGGCAGGTAGTTCTTAAATATATATGAACTTTTTCTTCTTGTAAAGCCAATTCTAATTCATCTGCGGCAATAGTACTAATGGCTACAGCAGGGCATTCATGTCCATCTCTATAACGAGTTACTCCTGTATGAGGAACATCATCTGTTTTGTTGGTCATAGAACGAACAACAACACCAATCGCTCCATATTTTGCCGCCATTGTAGGACCAAAAACCCTCTGATCTACAGCTCCTCCATAAGCAGCCATTGTATTAATTTGAGTTTGATCAAATGGACGATTATAAAAAACAATTTTACCTCTTAATCGCCCTTGTTTCCCTAAATCTTCTGCTTCATCTAAAGATTTAACTTCTACAACTTCTCCTGATACTCCTTTTTTTCCTGTACCGATTGAATTTCCTAATGCCAAGCTATTCAATTCTACTGTCCCCATACGTTTTGAAATCATTCTACAAATTTCTTTATCGCCTCGAACCCAATGAGGAACAATACAAGGTTGTAACCAAACAGTATCCATTCCTAAAGAATCCATCATTTGATAAGTATATTCTACTGCGGCAGCGGCTCCTGGAGAACCACTCAATCGCCCTCCTATTTCTTTAGTTAAATACATCAACCAATCATAGGCTTGTCCTTCAGTTAATGCCGTATTATAAATGTCTTTAATAAAAAATGCATCTTTATCTGATTCGTTTTCTTGGGCAAAAACGGATATTGAAAAAGAGATGAAAAGAAAAAGGAAAAAATGTTTCATATTATTTTTTTATAGATTTATTATAAATTAATGTACTGTGCAAAAACTTCATTAAATTTCCTTCATTTTTTTTGTTCTTTTGTTTCAAGACAAAAGAACAAAAAATTCAATAATTTTATTTTTGACACCATGTAATTGCTA
>JAHDII010000219.1 GCA_020630895.1 Saprospiraceae bacterium | reverse complement strand
ATCATTAGTTGAATTTCCTTGCCAACTTGTTTGTCCTAAAGTAGAATTAAATGTATTAATTTTTTTAATATCCCCCTTAGGATGATGGATACTCACTCCTTGAGCACTAGGGCTATCATTAGCATCCCAACCTGCATAAAACATGTTGTATGATGCTGGAATTTCGTTGACAAACTCTACTAACATTCCATCTGTTTTCAAATCATTAGTGTTTAACATAGGATCTTGAGAAGAAAATCGAAGTTCACATCCTACCATAGTAAGAGGAGATATAGCATCTTCTGTTGCAGGATTTACACAAGTAGGAGCTTCATAATCAAAGTAAAAAATCCATTGTAATCTATTATTATCCGTTGTTCCTTGTCCACAATGATAGGCGGTTAAAAAATAAGGAATGCAATTAAAGTCGGTATTATTTAGTACTCCTCCACTACACCAACCTGCTCCTCCATTACTAACTATAGAAATACGAGCTACGGATTTACTTTGAGCTGTCCAATTATCTCCTTCAGGACAATTTGCATTGACGTGACATTGATCTGCATCTCCAAAACCACGATAATCTGTACTACTATAATCATAAATATCTCTAAAAGCGTGCCCTACTCCTGAAATAGTAAAATGTCCTTCATTTCTTACTGATTTAGGTTCATAATATTCAATAATTGTTCGTTCACCTAAAATCATTTGAGTGGCAAAAATGCCAGAAGAATGGTTGTTTTTTTGAGTAAATGCTCCATATTGTTCTGTTTTTTCAGGATTATAGATGAACAATTTTGAATGTTTGGGAAGAAAGAAATTTTCATAATACAATGTCAATGATAAAGCATCTTGAGAATAAATTTCTAATCTCCAGATTCTATCTCCATTAGGTAAAATTTCCCATGTTCCAGCATTATTCAAATTAAAATCTGTTTTTACAATTTTGGCATAATATCGTAACCCTCCTTCTGCTTCTTTAGCATCTGCTTCTTCCATAAAACGTTGCCAATCAATTGCAGGCAATGTTTCTGTAACTACATCTCTTTGTGATAAGCCATATAAAGAACTTATAGTTTGCCCTCCTTCATTAATTTGAGCCCAAATTGGATTTCCTAAAAAAGAAATTATAAGAATAAAAAAGAAATTCTGCTTCATGGTCTTGATTTTTATACACTAATTAAAAAACAATAAAGATATATTTTTATTTAAAGTATATACATATCTAAGCATTTTTTTAATAGAAAAGTCTTGAAGATGATATTATTTTGATCATTTGATACGCTTTCATCATATTCTGATAATCATATATCATCATGTTTCATCTCTTTTTTTTTGTTCTATTCAATGTTTATATTATTTTTGGTTTCCTTTGATTAAAATAAAAAACGTACATATCACTAAATACAAATACTATGAGATGGGACAAGGATAATTTGGAGGGATTACATGAGAACCTACATCTAGCATTAAACCAATCTATTTACAAAAATGCCCTACCTTTCAATATCAATCGTATTGACTTAACGAAGGCTTCTATCCAAGAAGATTTTGCGCCTCAATTCATTCAAAAGTTATTAGAGAATACCACATCAAAAACAGAAATTCAAATAGAAGATGACATCAGTTATAAATGGAATCATTTATATTTAGAAAACAAAAATAATGTTTTAGATCAAGGAACTCATACTTTATCTATTGGTTATCCTTTTTTCATTCTTAAAGAAGAAGAACATCACTTAACTCCTATTGTAGCTCCTCTTTTTATTTGGGAAATAGAAATAGAACCTAGCACCAATCGTACCAATACATGGTTTATTTATTTTCAAAAGAACCAAGTTAAATCCAATAGTTTTTTAATTGATTATTTAAAAAATAAATTTAATATTGATTATGAGGAAACTATTAGAGCATTAATTATCAACAAAAAAATAAATAAAGAAAATATATTAGCTCTTTGTAATAATATTTCAACAAAATTCAATCAATCTACTTCCTCTCCTAAAGATTTAATTCTTCCACTTCCTACAGCAGAAGAATTTTCTGATTATTCTGAAGAACCTCAAATTCGATTTTCTGCGGTTTTAGGTTTATGGAATCAAAGTCATTTTGTATTATCTCATTATATTCAAGAAAAAATAAAAAAAATAGAAGAACAACCTATTTTTTCTGAGCCTCCTTCGTCTTCTGATTATTATTTTCCTTTTAGTATTATTAAACCTGATCCTAGTCAAAAAAATGTAGGAATAGAGGTTTCTGAAAATAATGTTACTGTAGCCGAAGGAGCTCCTGGCACAGGAAAAACAACCACAGCAATTCATGTAGCTTCTAATACATTATTGAATAACGGTACATGTTTAATTATATCTCCTTATGTTTCTAATTTAAATAAAATTAGTGAAGCATTCACAAAAAATAAATTATCTAGAACTACTTTTTTTATTAAAGATGCAATAAAAGATTTACAAGCTTTTTATTATTCCATGAAACAAATGGCTCAGCCTAAAGAATTTAAAAATGAAAATCATTTAAGCTATAAAATTTTGTTAGAACGATGTATGAGAAAACATGAAAGGTTAGAAGCTCAACATCGAATGTTAAATCAAAAAGCTTTTGGCTCTTTGGACTTTACAGACACGGTAGGTTATTATATCAAAAGTAGCAGACATATAGGGAAAGATATTTTATCTGGTCGATTATTCCCTTATGATTATGCTTGTACTTTTAAAGAACATGATACTTTAAAAACGGACATTAATAAAGCAGAAAAATTATATCAAAATACTAAAAAATTAGAGCACCCTTTAGGAATTTTACATGAAGAAATTTTCCTAGGAACAGAAATAGAAATTATAAAAAAAGAAACAGAAAAAAAAGTACATCTTTTTAAGCATAAAACAGAACAATTAATTCGTCGTTTCACTTTAAGTTTAGAATCTTATAGAGATAATTTGAGAGATTATTATGAAGAACATTCTAGAGAATTAAATACTTCTCTTCAATTACTTAAAGATAAAATTGGAGAGTATGCTCAAGTTTTTGGTGATGATTTTAAAAAATCAAGTCATACAAAAATTCAGATGTATGGTGTATTTTCAAATGTATATTATAATATTAAAGAAGCACAAAAAGAAATTATAACAGACTTTTTTAAATTAGAAGAATTATTTAATGAAAAAAGATGTTTTGAGTATAAATTTCCTAAGAAAAAAGATGTTACTAATATTATTATTACTCAAAAATACTTAACTGATTTTGAAGAATCTTTAACCTCTTGGACTAATAATATTGGCTATCATGTTACCCAAGAATCTAATTCATTAAATAGTAAATCTGTTTCTATACATTTAGATTATAAAAGTAGAATTGGAGAATTAGAATATACTCACGATCTTTTACTAGAAGAATTAAATCAAGTTAAACTTTTTAAAGAATGGTTTTCTTATGATGGGATGACTTTAAATAAAAGGTTGCATTCTTTAGAACAACTTTGGGAATCCTTAGAAAGGATAAAACAAAACTTAAATGATTTTGAAAATTTCTTTCCTTGGCAAAAACATTGGCTTGAAATTTCTCCATTATCCAGAACAACAATTACAGGAATTATTCAATCAAAAACTAAGAATTGGCTCGCTTCTTTTAATAGTTGGTATTTTTATAATTGTTTATCTGATAAAACTTTTATGGCATTTAAGATAGATGAAAATTTAAAAGAAGAATACATCAAAGAATTACATTTAATTAGGAATAAATTTTCTGAATATATTATTTCTAATACTAGAAAAGAACAAGAATCTATTCGTACTCATTTAAAGAAAAAAAGTAAAAATTTATATCAGCTTATTTATGATAAAAAAGCAGAATTACCTGCAGATATTCGACTAAAAGATATTTTTAAAACTTATGCTAAAGAAATCACAAAATGGATTCCTTGTTTAACAATGACGGCAGATGTAGCTGAAGAATTATTAACTGATTCTTCAATACATTTTGATTTAGTAATTTTTGATGATGCCCACAATATTCCTAGTGTCCAAGCTATTCCTTTAATGGATAAAGCAGATAGAACATTAATTATTGGAGATAGGCAACAAGCTTTTAGCCAACAAAAACAAAAATCATTAATGGATAGTGTGATTGAAGCAGGTTCAGATATTCATTCTATTTATTATAAACATAGCAAGAATGAAATGGCTTGTAGTGATTTTATTAATTATACTTCTTATCAAAAAGGAATAAAAAATATTAATTACTTTCAAAGATATTATCAATTTAAAGGTATTTCTTTGCATTATTCTGAAAGTAGATATAATGAAGAAAAATTCATTAACAATTTAGAAGCAGAACACTTAGTAAGAATATTATCTGAAATTCCTTTGAATAAAAAAGGGGAAGTCCCTCATACTGCTATTGTAACGAATACAGTAGAACAAAGAAATCATATTCATAGTTATTTATTATATATTAAACAAAAAAGAAATCCTTTTTGTCATAAAGTAATACAACTTGAAGAAGCAGGACTCAGAGTATTGCATGTTTCAGAATTACATCAACATTATGAGACTATTGTTTGGTCAATGACTTATGGTGTTACTAATTTAAGGGGTCATGTTACTGATCATTTTTATGATATGGAAAGTTTATTTGGACAATCCACTTTAAATGTGATTTTAGGACATGTAAAAAATAACTTAATTGTTATTAGTTCTATTTCTCAAAATTATATTGATAAAAAAATTAATGAGGATATTAATGCTTGTGGTCCAATTATTAAGTTTTTAAAATATGCTTCCATCATACAATCAAATTCTGATGATATTCACCGTCAAGAATATTTAGAAAAAATTGAATGGCCAGGCTTACAAAAAAATCAACAAGATCAACACCAATTTATGACTGAAGTCAAAAATGAATTAGAGCCTTATTTTGAACCACATAGAATCAAAATTCAATCTCCTTTACATGAAATTGGAACGGCTGCTATTACTATTATTACGAAAGATTTTAGGCAACCTGTTTTGTTAGTGATTGGAGATAGTATAGATAGAAATCATTCTACAAAAGCTTTTGAGTTTGAAGAATCCGTCTTGAAACAACTTGAACAAGCGGGTTATGCCGTCTTTAAAACAAACTCTTTAGATTGGTGGAAAAATCCTAAAAAAGAAGCCCGGGTTTTAGCTAGTAAACTCATCAAAGCAGATAATATGTTATCTAAAGAATACAAAGCCGTTAAATAGTGTTAAAAACTCAACTTTATATTTTGAAAACTTGTAAATTGCTTATAGATTTTTTAGAATCATTAAAATTACGGATTAATTACTTTAAATTATGAAAAAATTATTTCCACTAATATGGAGTTTCTTCGTTTTGGCTTCATTAGTTATTTCTTATTCATTTATTACACCTAATGATACTTCAACTTCAGCAATAGAAGAGGAAGATGTAGCAAGCATTAAATGGTATTCTTGGACTGAAGCAGTAAAACTCAACAAAAAAAATCCTAAAAAAATATTTGTAGATGTATATACTGATTGGTGTGGTTGGTGTAAAAAAATGGATCAATCTACTTTCAAAGATCCTAAAATTGTAAAATATTTGAACGAACATTATTATCCTATCAAGCTAGATGCAGAAATGAAGGAAGATATTGTTTTTAATGGTCATACCTTCAAATTTGTGAAAAATGGAAGAAGAGGATACCATCAATTAGCCGCTAGCTTATTAGATAATAAATTAAGTTTTCCTTCTTTTGTAGCTCTTAATGAGGATATTCATAGAATTACAATTATTCCTGGATATCAAAAATCAAACGATCTTATTTTAATGCTTCAATATTTTGAAGAAGAAAAATATAAGACGATGACTTATCAAGAATACGTTAAATC
>JAHDII010000218.1 GCA_020630895.1 Saprospiraceae bacterium | reverse complement strand
TAATAATACGAATAATAGGAGGAAATCTGAGATTTCCTCCTATTATTTTAAATTTCTAAATTTTAATCCTAATTAAATTATAGATTATAACTTATTCAATTTATCAATTATAGATTGGGATAATAGCATTGGTAAAATCTGTTCAACTCCAGAATTCAATTCTAAAAAATGCCATTTATCAGAATCTTTTTGTTTGATGCAATACACTGTTTTATCCAAATTAATATTAAATGTATTATCTCCTGTAGATGTAACATTCTCTTTTCCAGCTTGCATTTCCATACCACTCTTAAAAGTTTCAATCAATGTTTCATCATCACTATTTATTGTAATTTCTTGAACTCCTGTATAATTCATTTTTGCAAATTGCTCATCTCCATCCTTAATAATATCAGTAATTTCTCCAAACTTTACATTCTTAGTATTCATCTTAATACCCATCATGTCCATACTTTGAAACTGTTGGATCATTGTTTCGCGAGGAGCTATATCAAATAATTTAGGATATGCTGCATCAATTACTTTTTCCCAATCGCCTGTATTAGTTAGAGATATTAAATTTCTAAAAGCAGTTTGAATATCTGCTTTATGATTAACATTCGTTTTAGTAGTTGAAGCATTCTTAGGAGAACATGCTACAAAACTTACAGCCATAAATAGGATAAAAAATAAATTTTTCATGAGAATTTGTTAATTTTATTATAAAATAAGTTGCAAAAGTACGATTTACACACCAAAATAGAAATGATTTACATCTATTGTTAGTGAAAGTGGTTCAATTTTTATTTAACTTAACTGTTGAAATCTATTTTGCGTTCAAAAAAAAGAAAAAACTACCTAATTTATTCAGTGAGTGACGAAGAACTCATAGCGAGATGCAAGAAAAAAGATAGAAGTGCTCAAAAACTTCTCTTTGATAAATACTCTGCCAAAATGTTTGGGGTATGTATGCGCTATGTCAAAAATCAAGAAGACGCTGAGGATGTCCTAATAGAAGGACTATTTAAGGTATTGACAAAAATTGATAAATTTAATCATCAAGGAAGTTTTGAAGGATGGATTAGAAGAATTTTAGTGAATGAATGTTTAATGCATCTTAGAAAAAGACATAATTTTAAATTAACTGTTGAAGTCAGTAATATTGATTTAAAAACAACGATGACAATTGAAGATGATTTAGCAGCTCAAGATATTTTAGCATTGCTAGATTTGTTACCTACAGGGTACAGAACAGTCTTTAATATGTATGTGTTAGAAGGATATAAACATAGAGAAATTGCTGAACAATTAGGAATATCTATTAATACTTCTAAATCACAATTATTATTAGCAAGAAAACGCCTACAAAAGTTAATTAAAGAAAATCAATTACCTGATGTAGGATAAAAGAATACAAATAAGATATGAAAATACTTTTTACCATTATTATTTCAACATTTTTTGCTTTTGGCAATTCTAGCTCTGAAGGCTGTAATAAAGAAAAAACGCCAGATTGGGTGAAAGAAATGATGGATCGAAAACCTAAATTAACTCAAATTACCAAATGTTCTTATAATGATGATTATGTTTGGAAAGTGAATACTTGTGTTTCTTGTCATGATATGATTACAAAAGTATATGATAGAAATAAAAATGTAGTTTGTCAATATGGAGGTGTTTTACGACAAAATACTTGTGTAGAAGAAGGAATAGATTTTGATGATTGTCATGTTATATATCAACCCAAATTAAAAATAACACTAGGACTTTAAATATTCAAAGAGAGAAGATAATGAGCAATAATGATAAAATATACGATTTATTTAAAAGGAATGAGCATAAGCTTTCCAAAAAACCCTCTCGTAGAGCTTGGGAACGCTTAGAAGATCGTTTAGATAGACATGAACATTCCATCTCTTCAAACAATGGTTGGGCAAGATATGCTAGTATGGTAGCGTCTCTCCTGTTATTAGTAACTATTGCTGTCGTATTAACCATGAAAACTCAAGACAATACTCCTCAATTTGCATCTAATGATATTATTTTAGAAGATTTACCTACAGCTCCAACTTCTTCTCAGCAATTTCATAAAATTGTAGAATATCAAAATGAATATAAAAATAGAGAACGTAGAATTGTTGAAGGAAATTATTCTCAAAAAAATCTAAAATTAAAAGGAGATAAAACATACACTCATAATTGGAAAAATATACCTAATGAAGCCATTGCATTCAATGATGTAAAAAAAGAAAGTAAGCCTTCTCCAAAGGTTAATGAAATTTCAGAAATTGCTAATGTAGAAAATATAGAAACTTCCGATTTAAATGCTCTACAAGTAGAAACAGTTAATATTACTCAAATTGCTGAAGCAGTAGATTTACTTGTAGAAAAAGAAGAGGAAATTATGCCCTCTGCTCCTATTCCTATTTTTGAAGAAGAAAAAAGTAGCTCTAATACTGAAACAACGTCTTCTGGAAGTTCTGTGCCTCCAGGAAGCGTAGCTCCAACTTCAAAACCTAGTCCATCTTCAGCAGGAGGTGGTGGTTATGCAGATGATATGGTGGTTGTAGAGAGTAAAATGGCTAAAGAAGAAGTAGCTGCTAAAAAAGATCGTACAGCTGATTACGACATCAATACAAATCAAGAAGGATATTATTTAAATGATAATAAAGCTAAAGAAAATACAGATGAAATTAATCTTAATATTTTTAGATGGATTTTAGGAAATTGGGAACAAAATATTAATGGAAGTTCTTCTACTGAAGAATGGAAAAAGATTGATGAAAAAGTATTTAAAGGAAAAGGTTATTTAACTGTAAATAATGTTACTCTATTTTCTGAAAAATTAGAATTAAGAAAAACCAATAAAGGAATTTTCATGATCGTTTCTTTAGATAAATCTAAAAAGAAAATTAAATACCAATTAGATTCTTATAATGATTCTTTTGCTGTTTTTAAAAATAATAAAATTGATTATCCCAATCAAATTACATTATACAAATTAAGTGATAATAGTTTTTCTTTAATTATGCATAATGGCGATAAAACAAAAATGACCGCAGAACAATATGATCATTTTAGAAATAGAAATCAATTTGAAAAAGATAAAATAATTAGAATCCTTAGCAAGAAAAAATAAATATAAAATATGTCTATTCATTTTAATGAATTAAACATCAATCAAATTGCCGAGTTACAACAAGTAGCTCGGCAATCCTTTTTAGATGCTTATGAAAAAGATACGAATCCTTCTGACATGGCATCTTATCTCGATGAAACTTTTTCAATTGAACAATTAAAAAAAAATATTAATCATAAAAAAATAAAATATTTTTTGGTACAATATAAAAATAATATTGTAGGATATTTAAAATTAAGATGGGACAGAACTCACGAACATTTTAATCATGAAAAAACGATTGAACTAGAAAGAATTTATTTATTAAAAGAATATTGGAATCAAAAAATAGGTTCTCAAATGATTCAATTTACAATTAATTTTGCAAAAGAAAATCAATTCAAATGGATTTGGTTATTAGTTTGGAATGAAAATAAAAAAGGGATTCAATTTTATGAAAGGCATGGTTTTATTTTCTTTGGAAAAAAATATTTTTATTTTGGAAAAGATTCATCTTTAGATTTTTTATATAAAAAAGAAATTCTATACATTTAAAGTCTATTAAATTTTATTGAGAATTTATAAATCATGGCTAAAATAAAATATATACACGGTTATACTGAAGAAGAACAAAATAGATTAATAGAACAAGGTTCTATTTTATCAGATTTTGTTTTTGATCGCCTTGATTTTAGTGCTACCCAAAGACTGCTCGAAGTAGGAAGTGGTGTAGGAGCACAAACCGCTCTTTTACTTCAAAAATATCCACAATTATATATTACAGGTATTGAAATAGAAGCATTACAAATTCAAAAAGCAGAAACTTTTTTATCCTCATTACCTTATGCTAAAGAAAGATATCAATTCATAAAAGGAAATGCTAGAGATAAAAATTTGAATATTTCTAAGAATTATGAAGCGGCATTATTTATATGGGTATTGGAGCATATCGCTGAACCTATGGCTGTTTTAAATAATATACAAAACTTTGTAATTCAAGGAGGCAAGATTTTTGCAGTAGAAGTATTCCATAGTTCTTTACATTTGTATCCTCATTGTCCTACAATCATGGAATTTTGGCAAAAGGGAATAGAATATCAAGCATCTATTCGAGGAGATGCTAATATTGGGCAACGAATAGGAAATTTATTTTATGATGCAGGACTCAAAAATATTCAAGTGAGCCCCTACCCTATGCAGTTTGGAAAATATGATAGAAAACGTAGAGAAAAAATGTTGAAATATTGGCATGGATTAATGAAAAGTGCGGTTCCTAATATGATAAAAGCAGGATATATCAAAAAAGAATTATGGCTAGAAGCTGAAAAAGAAATATTACATTTACAACAAAATGATAATAGCGTTTTTTATTATTCTTTTGTAACTATTGAAGCAATTGTCCCTTAATGGAAGATCATGACCACATACAAATTAGAAGTGACGAGGTAGAAGATATTTTAGGAAGACCTCCTTCATGGATTGTTCGATATGGAACAACAGTTATCTTTTTAAGTATGGTAGCTGTAGTTGCCATTAGTTGGATGATTCAATATTCTGATGTAATTGAAGGCTCTATTATCGTAACCACTCCAAGCCCTCCAATGAATATTATTGCAGAAACTTCTGGACGAATTTTACAACTCAATGTTAACGATAAAGATTCCGTTTATAAAGATGATCTTGTAGCTGTTATCGAAAGTAATGCGAATTATTCCGATATGCTTTGGCTCAATGAAAAAGTCAAAAGGATGCAACAGTTTGATAAACCTTTTTCATTGAATAAAAATTTAAAATTAGGTGAAGTTCAATTTGCTTTTTCTAATTTTCAAAGAGATTTTCAAGATTATTCATTGCAACAACGAGGCACGTTTGACAAACAACAAATTGAACAAATTTCTACTCAAATTAGAAATGTTCAAAGAAAAATTGACAATACAAAAGATAAAACTCGCCGACTTCAAGAACAGTTATCTTTAGAATTTACCGAAGTTCGACGAATTGAAAATTTATATCGAAACGGAGCTAAAGCCATTACGGATGTCAATAAAGCTAAAGCGAGATATAAAAATTTAGAACGTAGTTTAGATGATATTAAAGCAGAAGAATTAAGTTATATCGGAGAAATTGATCGCTTAGAAGAAAAAAAATTAGAAATTCAAAGAGGTAAAATTGAAGGAGGAAATGATAAATGGATTCAAGTACAACAAAGCTTAAATAAATTAGCTGGAGAAATTGATATTTGGAAAAAGAAATATTTAATTACAGCTCCTATTGATGGAAAAGTAACTTTTTTTGAGCCTCGAACAGAACTCCAATATATTAATGCAGGAGAAGAATTATTAATGATTGTGCCAGAAAAAGAAAAAATATTAGGGCGAATGAAATTACCCATTACAGGAGCAGGAAAAGTAAAAAATAATCAAGTTGTAAATATTTTATTACATGAATTTCCAGCTAAAGAATTTGGAGTCGTGAAAGGAAAAATTAGTAATATTTCAATTATTCCTAGAGACAATGTTTATATGGTAGATGTTGTTTTACCTGATGGATTAATTACAACTTATAAAGATACTCTTTCTTTTAAACAAGAAATGTCTGGAATAGCTGAAATTATTACGGATGAAAGACGTTTTATTTTTAGAATTTTTGATAAATTTAAAGACTTAGTCAAAAATTAATTTTGACTTTATATAAGAAAAGGGCTGAAATTTATAAATAAATTTCAGCTCTTTTCTTTTTTTAATACAACAATATGAAAGTCAAAAATTTC
>JAHDII010000217.1 GCA_020630895.1 Saprospiraceae bacterium | reverse complement strand
TTATATCAATCCAGGTTGTCATGGAGGAAAATGGCTAGGAAAAAAAGGATATGGCTATCCAGATGAAAACGAATTTGGAGGTATGTTTTTAACACAACACATGTTAGAATCAGGACAAACATATCCCAATATGAATGGTCCTGCTGTCTTTAAATTTGCTGTTACCAAGTTTCCAGAAGTAATTAAAGAAGCTCTTGAAGCTACAGGACATACTACCGAAGATATAGATATGTTTGTACCTCATCAAGCCAACTTAAGAATTAGCCAGTTTGTACAAAAAAAATTAAAACTTCCTGACGATAAAGTATGGAATAATATTCAAAAATATGGCAATACAACTGCTGCATCTATTCCAATTGCTTTATGTGAAGCTTATGAAGCTGGAAAAGTAAAAGATGGAGATTTAGTATGTCTTGCTGCTTTTGGAAGTGGATTTACTTGGGGCTCTGCTCTTATACGATGGTAAAATTATTATAAAATAATATGAAAGAGGGCTTGTAAATTAAATTATACAAACCCTCTTTTTTATTTTTATGAATAATTCAACATTCTCTGAATTACTTTTAGTAATTTTGCTAAAATTTTTAAATCAATTATATTAAATCTTCATTCACAATGGGAAATTTTGAAAACGGTGTATCATCAATTTTAGATTTTAAACAGTCTGCTAAAACAGATCAATACCAACATCATGATTATTATATTTTAGATGAATTACTTTCTGAAGAACATTTACTAGCTCGTGCTGCAGTAAGAGATTGGGTTAAACAGTCTGTTTCTCCCATTATTGAAGATTGTGCCAATAGATCAGTATGCCCGACTCATTTATTTAAAGAATTAGGAGAAATTGGTGCTTACGGTCCTAGTATTCCTTCTAAATATGGTGGAGGTGGTATGGATGATATCGCCTATGGAGTTATCATGCAAGAATTAGAAAGAGGAGATTCTGGAATTCGTTCTATGGCATCTGTACAAGGCTCTTTAGTTATGTATCCTATTTATAGATACGCATCTGAAGAACAAAAAATGAAATGGTTACCTAAATTAGGTTCTGGAGAATTAATTGGATGTTTTGGATTAACAGAACCAGATCATGGCTCTAATCCTGCTGGAATGATTACAAATATTAAAGATGATGGAGATGCCTATATCTTAAATGGTGCAAAAATGTGGATTACTAATTCTCCTGTTGCAGATCTTGCTGTAGTTTGGGCAAAAGACGAAACAGGAAAAATTAGAGGAATGGTCGTTGAAACAGGAACTAAAGGTTTTTCTACTCCTGAAATTCATGGAAAATGGTCATTAAGAGCTTCTATAACAGGAGAACTCGTTTTTGAAGATGTTAGAGTTCCTAAAGAAAATGTATTTCCTGAAATTAAAGGATTAAAAGGACCACTTTCATGCTTAACAAAAGCAAGATATGGAATTGCCTGGGGAGCTATTGGAGCAGCTTTAGATTGTTATGATTCTGCTTTAAGATATTCTCAAGAAAGAATCCAATTTGGAAAACCGATTGGAGCATTTCAATTGACACAAAAGAAATTAGCTGAAATGATTACTGAAATCACAAAAGCTCAACTTTTAACTTGGCGTTTAGGGAGTTTAATGAATCAAGGAAAAGCAACTCCTTCGCAAGTTTCTATGGCTAAACGTAATAATGTTCACATGGCATTAGAAATTGCTAGAGAAGCTAGACAAATTCATGGAGGAATGGGAATTACAAATGAATATCCTTGTATGCGACACATGATGAATTTAGAAACAGTTCTTACTTACGAAGGAACTCATGATATTCACCTCTTAATAACGGGTATGGATGTAACAGGATTTAATGCATTTAAATAGTAAAAGATTTTATTATAAATTGTTTTGATGATAAGACGAATTAAAGATTTTGGAAATATGTGAGGCATTTCTCGTCAGCTACAATCAATAATTCGGAATAAAGTCTAAAAAAAGCATAAATATTTCAAGAAGATTTTAAAGCTTTGTTAAAAAATGCTTTAAAATCTTCTTCTTTTACAACTTTTGTCTTATTTTAAACATCTAAATAGATAAGCAATACCACAAAACACAATTGCGTTAATCAATTACAACTTTCTTTATTACTTATGATGAACTTAAAAAATATTCTTCTTTTGTTATTCTCGAGCATTATATTCAATATAAATGCTCAAGATGCACAGAGAATTGAATTGACCAATCCATCTTTTGAAGATTTCAATAGACATAGCCAACCTCCAAGAGGATGGATAAATTGTGGAATGGATGATGAATCACCGCCTGATGTACAACCAGGAGCTTTTCAAGTAAGTAAAACTGCTCAAGATGGCTTTACTTATTTAGGAATGGTCACTAGAGATAATGATACTTGGGAACGTGTAGGACAACGCCTTTCTACACCATTAATAGGAGGACAATGTTATCAGTTTAGCATTCATTTGACCTATTCTGAAGATTATTTTAGCTTAAGTAGAACTACAGGAAAAAATGAATTTTTTGTAAAACCTGTTCTCCTTAGAATTTGGGGAGGAAATAAATATTGTGATACAAGAGATTTATTAGGAGAAAGTGAATTAGTAAAAAACCCTAATTGGAAAGAATATCAATTCAAATTAAAACCTAAAGGAGATTATAAATATATTGTACTAGAAGCATTTTATAAAACACCTACTATGTTTACTTATAATGGAAATTTATTAGTAGATAATGCTTCTGATATTGTTCCTGTAGGGAATTGTGATGAAGAAGAATGGGATGAAGAAATAATGGTTAAAACAGAAGAACCAGAAAATGTTGAACCTGAAACTCCTCCTGTAACCAATGTAGCTCCTCCTAAAAAAGAGGATGAGAAAATTCCTGAACCAGAAGAAGTTATTAAGCCTTCAATTAATCCTGATCCTCCGACGAAAAGCAATAAAATTATTGAAGAATTAAGTATAGATAAAGTAAAAGAGGGACAAAGTATTAGAATTGAAAAATTGGATTTCTTAGCAGATGACTATACTATTTTAGAAAATATGCACCCTGTTCTAGATGAAATATACTCTTTTTTAAAGGAAAATGATAATGTAATTATTGAAATAGGTGGGCATACGAATAGAAGACCCTCTGTTCAATATTGTGATTGGTTGTCTCAAAATCGTGCTTGGTCAGTTAGGAAATATCTACTACTTAAGGGAATTGATAAAGAAAGAATATCCTACAAAGGATATGGTAAATCACAACCCATTGACACCACAAATACTCCTCAAGGAGAGAAAAGAAATCAAAGAGTTGAAATAAAAATCTTAAGTTTAGGTGGTTAAATTATAAGGTTTTATATATTTACAAGCCCTTACGGATAATAATTCGTAAGGGTTTGTTGTTTTTTAATAAATTTTTAATCTTTAATTGAATTATTATAATATACCTTACAAAACTCTATCCCAATAAAAATCACTATATTGAAATCAAAATAGCAATCAAACCATCGAATCTATGAAGAAACTGATGTATCTATTCTCTTTAATTTTTTCTTTCAATACTTTTAGTATTGCTCAAGAAACTCAATTTTATAATCATAGTCCTCAATTATTTGAAAAAGGAAAAGAATTTTATAATGAAGGTTTATTTCTTCAAGCCAGAGAAACATTACATTCATTCATTAAAAAATATAAAAATCATGCTGAATACCAACAACAAGTGGTTCAAGCAGAATTATTAGCTGCAAAATCAGCATTAAGATTAGATCTTCCTGAGGCTGAAAAAATATTTGTCGATTTTATTCAATATCATCATCCTAAAAAAATAGCTCAAGATGCTTCTATTGAATTAGCTAATTATTATTTTAGAACAAAAATTTATCAACAAGCCATTGCTTATTATGATAAAATTAATTTAAAAAATTTATCAGAGCAAGAACAAGCTGAAGTTCGATTTAAAAAAGGATATTCTTATTTTTCTAGAAAAGAAATGGGACAAGCCAAAATGGAATTTGGAAGCGTTAAAGATATTGATAGTGAATATTATTATGAAACGAATTATTATTTTGGAATTTTAGCTTTTCAATCTGGAGATTATGATACAGCTCTATATGCTTTTGAAAAAGCCAATTCAAAAGATGATTATACTGCTGTAATTCCTTATTATAAATCACAAATTTATTTTGCACAAAAAGACTACCCTAAAGTTATAGAAGTAGCAAAATATGGTTTAGATACTTTAGAAAATGCTTCTTATACGACTGAATTAAATCAATTAATGGGAAAAGCTTATTTTGAACAAGAAGAATATCAAAAAGCACTTCCTTATTTTGAAACTTATGCTCAAGAAGCTGAAGAATTAAGAGGAGAAGATTTGTATCAAGTAGCTTATACCCGATATAAAAATGGAAAATATTATGATGCTACAAAAGATTTTGAAGAACTCAATACTTTAGAAGATGAATTAGGACAAAATGCTTTATTTAATTTAGGAAATTGTTATTTAAAAAGTAATGATAAATTTTCTGCAAGAAATGCTTTTTCTGCTGCATCAAAAATGTTTTTTGATCAAGAAATCAAAGAAGAATCTAATTTTTTATTCGGAAAATTATCTTATGATTTAAGTTTTGATAGAGAAGCCATTGAAGCTTTTCAAAAGGTACAAGCCACTTCAAAAAATTATCCTGAAGCACAAGAATTATTAAGCCGATTATTTTTAAATACAAGAGATTATGACAAGGCGATTGAACTTATGGAAAGAATGCCTAGTAAAACTCAAGACATTAAAGAAGCTTATCAAAAAGTAACTTATTTAAAAGGTGTTCAATTTTTTAATGATGGAGATTTTAAAGAAGCAAAAAGATATTTAAGATTATCATTGCAAGAAACAGTTGATCAAACAAGTCAAGCCAGTGCTTTATTTTTATTAGGAGAAATTGCACATAAAGAAGAACGCTATAACGATAGCGAAAAAGAATTGCGACTATATGAAGAGTTACCTATCACTACTCTACCTCTTTCAGAAGAAATGTCTCCTTATATAGCCTATTATATTCAAGGATATAACAGATACAAATCTAAAAGATATTTTGATGCTGCTTTTTATTTTAAAAAATCTATAGAACTCACTATTAGTAATTGGGAAATCATAAAATCAAATGATATTAAAACTAAAATTTTTCCTGATGCTTTATTAAGAGCAGGCGATTCATATTTTATTAGAAATAGTTATGATGATGCTTTAAAATATTATCAAACATCTATCAATTATAAATATCAAGGATATGATTATGCACTTTTTCAAAAAGCAAGAATTTTAGGTTTGCAAAATAATCATATTGATCAAAGTGCTACATTACAAACATTAACTGAAGATCATTCTAGTTCTTCTTTTGCAGATGATGGATTATTATTAATGAGTCGTACTTATTTTAAAGAAAGAAATTTTAATAAAGCAGAAGAGGGTGCTTTGGTTTTAGTCAATTCTTATAAAAATTCTTCTAATTTAATTAATAAAGGATATTTATTATTAGGATTAATTAATTATAATCAAAATGATAAAGATAGTGCTTTAGAATATTATGAAAAAGTAGTTAAAAATAATCCTACAAATGAAGAAGCAACTTCAGCTTGGAGAAGTATTGAAGAAATTTATATAGATAATAATAATCCTATTGGATTTATTAATTTTAAAGAAAATACATTAGGAACAGAAATTTCTAGTGGTTCAAGAGATTCTATTATTTTTAAAGCGGCAGAAATCCAATACGAAAATAATAATTTTAATGAAGCCATTGATGGATATAGTAAATACATTGCAACATCACCTAACGGTCTATATGTGATGCAAGCATATTATAATAGAGCAGAAAGTTATTTAGCAAAAAAAGATTATACGAATGCATT
>JAHDII010000216.1 GCA_020630895.1 Saprospiraceae bacterium | reverse complement strand
TAATTATTTTTATTTTTAGATTCAATTTTTTTTGTTTGCTCTTTATGTTTTTCTACATCCCAAGTCATGCCCCAATTACTTATATAACTTTCTATTGTACCAAGTCCAACTTCAGCACGTCTTTCATTAACTTTTTCAGGTTCAATTAATGGTGAAACGTAATATTCATTCGTCTCTGGATCTCGTCCAATTTGGCTACCATAAATTTGTCGTTTCCCTTGTTTTAATGCTACTCTATCTTCTAATAAAGCTAAACTACTCGGTCTTGCATTTCCAAGTTTTACCGCTTCTCGCATCATAGGTAAATATTTTACTTGTGTTTCAAGATCCGAATGTTGAATAACTAAAAATAAGGTTGAATTCCCTTGGCTCCCTACTATTTTTGGTCCAAGCCATCCACGTTCGTCTAATATTTTTTTGACTTTGATAAGATTAATGGAATCCTTTTCATTGATAATTTTCCAATGAGCTTTCATTTCTTCAGATTCCCAACCATATTCTTTTTCAATGGCATCTATTTGATGCCTATATTTTTGATCTTCTTGATATATTGTATCCAGAATTGCTACTAATGGTTTATCCAAATCCTTTTCATATTCTTGCTTATTAGCTTTGACAATTTTAAGTAATTCGTCCCATCTATAATCAGAATGAAGTATTTCTAAATCAGAATCAGAAGTAATATGGCTCAAATTTTTGTACTTAATATTGGAGTTTCCTGCTAAGTAGAACAAATGATAAAACGAATTATCTATATCCTTTGCTAGTGCATAAGAACAGGCTGCATTGTATCTATCATTTGGGAAAGCCTTCCCTCCAATAGCATCAAAAGCTTCTTTATATTTTTGGGCTGAATTTGCATAATCCTTTTGTTCATATAACTGCCAAGCTTCTTGCACCAACTTTGAATACTTTTCTTGATCTTCTACTTTTTCAGATTCCTTGTTATCAGTACTTGTTGTTTCCACACTTGTTTGTTGCGTTTTGCAAGATGTTAAGAGGAAAATTGTAGTTACAATCAATAGTGTTTTTTGTATCATTTATTTTTTGTTTTAATACATCCCTATATTGGCATTAGTATATAAGTATGCCTAAAAATTATGGTTAAATTCAGATTCTTATATTTCACTATTTTTATCTGTGATAGTTCATATATCTATTTAAAAATCTTTCTCTTAAGAAAAAGATCATTATAGATTTGATTTGTATTATAATTTATTTCTAGCTGAGATTCCATTTTTTATAATCGGTGAAATTTCAAATACACCTTTACTCAGCTCCTGTTGTAGTAGCAGCAGGTTCTTCTGCTTTTTTATCCGTTCTTTTTAAAGTATTTTCGCCTTCTACTTCAAATTCATCAGGATAATAAACAGTAATTCCTACATATTCATCACAAGTTCCATCTCTTGTCATAACAGCTTTTCTATCTTTATGAAGAGATTCAACACTCAAAGTAGCATTAGTTGAATTAGATTTTAGATCATATCTCTTTTTTTCTTTAACTAAATAATTGAGTGTTCCTTTATTTGCATTCTCTAATTGGATTGTGACCTCAATCATTAAAGATGTTCCTTTCCAAGATAAGTATTTAACATCTCCTTCAAGATCTAAACTGACAGATTGAATTTCTTTTAAATTATATGTTTCATGAAAAGTGTGTCTAATTTGAGCCTGGCTTACAACAGTACCCAAAATGATAAAGCTTAAAAGAAAAAAAGATTTCAAATAATTCATGCTAGAGAATTTATTGTTAGATTAGAATATCAAGGTAAATATATAAAAGTTCATTAAAAAAGTAAAGGATCGTAATAGATTAACTATTACGATCCTTTACTTTTAAGAAATATTTAATATAAAGAGAATAAATTAGTAAGATGAAGGACTTACTGAACCTACCGAAGTAGTTTTTTCTTTTGTATCTAATTTACAATATTCAGGCATAAATATTGTAAAAGTAACTTCATCTTTCAACTCTGTTCCTCTAACTTTAATGCTTTTTGATAGATCTGGAGTTGTTAGAACTACTTTATCATCTTTATAATCTATATGAATATTATAACGCCCTGCAGCAACGAGTGCTTTCAAAATTTGAGCATTCAATCCATATGCTTTAATATTAATTTCTACTTGGGCATATTCGTTTGTCCAAGTTTTTACATTCACCTTTCCATCTAAATTGGCTTCAAGATGGTTATAACCTTTAAGATTAATGGGTTTTAGTACAGTCTTCTCAACACTTTGCTGAGCGGACATAGACCCCAAGGCGAATATAGCCAAGATAAAAATAACCGCTCTTTTCATAATTATTTAATTTTTTCTTTAAGTTACAAAATATTTTATTAAAAAACAAATAAAATTCAAAATTTATATCTATAAAATTGCTTTTTTAACTAATATTAGTCTTTTTAACAATCCTTCTAATTCATTTAAAGCTAACATATTGGCTCCGTCTGATTTCGCTAAAGAAGGTTGAGGATGTGTTTCTATAAAAATTCCATCTACCCCAACAGCAATCCCTGCTTTAGATAAAGTTTCTATCATTTGAGGATCTCCTCCTGTAATACCAGAGGTAGAATTAGGTTTTTGAACAGAATGAGTACAATCTAAAACTGTTGTAGCTCCCATATTTTTCATCTTCGTAATTCCTCTAAAATCTACGACTAAATCTTGGTAGCCAAATGTAGTCCCTCTTTCCGTCAACATTATTTGTTGATTTCCTGTACTCGCGACTTTTTCAAGAGCGAATTTCATGCTTTCAGCACTTAGAAATTGTCCTTTCTTAATATTAACAATTTTCATTGTTTTTCCTGCTGCCAATAATAAATCTGTTTGACGGCACAAAAAAGCTGGAATTTGTAAAATATCTACATATTGAGAGGCTTTGTGAGCTTCTTCATTTGTATGTATATCTGTAAGTACTGGAATATCTAATTCTTCTCCTACTTTTTTTAGAATTTGTAATGCTTTTTCATCTCCTATACCTGTAAAAGAATCTAACCGAGAACGATTTGCTTTTTTATAAGACCCTTTAAAAATAAAAGGAATTTCTAAGCGATCACAAATACTTGAAACCTGACTTGCTATATCAAAAACCATTTCCTCACCTTCTACTGCACAAGGACCTGCTATTAAGAAGAAAGCCCCTGATTGAGTATGTTTTATTTTTGGTATGGAATGGATATCCATCTTTTATGAATTAATTTACAATATTATAACGCAAAGATACATTAATTTGTTCCTTTATTCTTGAAATAAAAGAATAATATTTTGATTTTTCTTGTAAAAAAAACCTGATAACAAACTTTATTCTAAGTAAGCAATAAAACACCAACTATAAATTGGATAGTTTAATATAGAAACAATATAACACCAAACTTTAACTAAAACTTGGTGTTATATTCTAAAACCAAGGAGTTTTTTATCCATTATTGATCATATTGATACAATTTTAACGCTTCGATAATTCCTATTAATTTATCAGCATATCGTTTATCTGTAGCATATCCTGCTGCTTTGAGCCCTTTAGCCCAAGATTTATAATCTTGAGTCCCTAATTCTTTTAAATGGATATATCTTTCTTTTTGAAGAAATTCGCTATGTGCATTATAACTTTCCCAAGCACTTTTATATTTTCTAAAAAAATCTTTATGAGTATCATCAGTGTGATTAGAACAATGTCCTTTTTTGCATTTACGACTAAAACATTTAATTCCAAAATGATTGTTATTTTCTCTAGCTAATCGACTATCTCCTGCATTACTTTCTAAAAGCCCTTGAGCTAGTTTAATACTTGCAGGAATGCCATACTTTTTCATTTCTTTCTGAGCAACATTAGCATATCTTTTAATATAGTCTATACATTTTTTATTATGATAATTGATGGTTTTTTGGGATACTTTATGTTTTTCTGCATATTTGGGATTCAACACAAATCCTAAATTAGAAAAAGTATTATTAGGTGTTATTGTATTTTCAGAAGAATTATTGATCCATTGTGCAGCATTAGAAATATCACCATCAGCATAATCAGTAATCAGAACTTTTGATGTTTGTTCTACTCCAGGTAATCCTGCTTGGGCAGAGTTTAGGTTAATTGAAAAACTAATATCTTTCATTAATATTAAATGAAATGCAAAAGCTATAACCGCCATCTTTATCCAATTTCTTTCTAAAAAAGATTGGCCTCTTTTATATGATAAAAATAAATGATGCCTAAAATAAATCCATCTATAATTAAAAAATTCCCACATTTTTAAAACATTTATGTATTATTACAAATCAATAACACAAATATAAACAATATGTTTCAAACAAACAACTAATTTAACATTTTTTGTTTTAAATATTTAAAATGATCCAACAACATATATTAATTGCAGACAGTGGTTCAACCAAAACAGAATGGATTTTAGTGAATAATGAAAAGGAAAGTTCTCTATATCATACAACAGGATTTAATCCATTTATCATTGATTCCAATTATATTACTCAAGAAGTAAAACGAGATTTATTGAGTCAAATTGAAGGAAAAAGCATTGATTTTATTTTCTTTTATGGAGCGGGATGTTCTACTCAAGAAAAACGTGATATTGTATATCGAGGTTTGTCAGATGTTTTTCCTAAAAGTACCATTGTTATAGATCATGATTTAATGGCAGCAGCAAAATCACTCTGTGGAGATGAAGCAGGAATTGCTTGTATATTAGGAACGGGTTCTAATTCTTGTGTATATAATGGTTCTACTGTTACTAAAGAACTTGCTAATATGGGCTATATGTTGGGAGATGAAGGAAGTGGTTGTTATTTAGGAAAGTTACTTCTAAAATCTTATTGCTACGAAAAAATGCCCCCTGATATTAGAAAAGCATTTATAGAACAATACCATCTTTCTCCTAAAGAATTGGTTGCAGAAATATATAAAGCCAAAAAGCCCAATACTTATTTAGCTTCTTATACTACTTTTCTAGGAAAACATAAAGAGCATCCATTTATAAAATCTCTACTTCAGAAAGGATTTTCTGATTTTATTGATATGAACTTATTATTATACCCTGAAGTAAAAGAATTTCCGATTCATTTTGTAGGTTCTATCGCTCATTATTTTTCAGATGTTTTGCAACAAACTTTAGAAAAGCATGGTTTACAATTAGGAAAAATTATTCAAAAACCTATACATGGTTTAATCAATTATCATATTTTTGAAATTCAGAAATAGTATCAATTATATAGTATGAAAAAAATTGCAGTATTTACTTCTGGAGGAGATGCCCCAGGTATGAATGCCGGAGTAAGAGCCGTAGTAAGAACCGCTTCAAGTCAAGGCTTACACGTTTATGGAATTCGTAGAGGATATCAAGGAATGATTGAAGGAGATATTCATCGTTTAGAAAAAAAAGATGTTCAAAATATTATTCATCGAGGAGGGACTATTTTAAAAACTGCTCGAAGTATGGAGTTCATGACACCCGAAGGAAGAATTCAAGCAGCAGAGTCATTATTAGCTCACGATATTGAAGGGGTCATTGCTATTGGAGGAAATGGAACTCTTACAGGTGCTGATATTTTTTATAAAGAACATAAAATTCCATTTATAGGAATGCCTGGTACTATTGATAATGATTTATATGGAACTGATTATACGATAGGTTTTGATACAGCCATTAATACTGCAATAGAAGCCATTGATAGAATTAGAGATACCGCTGATTCTCATAATCGTTTATTTTTTATTGAAGTCATGGGAAGACATTCAGGATATATTGCCTTATATACTGGAATTGGAAGTGGAGCTAGTGGTATTTTAGTACCTGAAAAAAAATATGATACACACTCATTAATTCAAACGGGATTAAGCGAAAAAAATTATTGAGCATTGTGGTCGTTGCAGAAGG
>JAHDII010000215.1 GCA_020630895.1 Saprospiraceae bacterium | reverse complement strand
AGCATAATCAGAAACAACAGATATAATATCAATAGATGGATTCATTCCTTTTAGAACTTAAATTTTATAATTAAATTATAATTTTTGCTAAGATAATTTTTTTTATTTAACTAAGGAATGAATTACAAATAAACATTTATTCTCATAAAATATTCGGCGCTAAAAATATTTTCATTTTTAAAAAAATTACACCTCAAAAACAATTCTATATTCGTACATTTGCAAAAATTTTCAATATCATTAAAATTCATAAAAAATGATACAACAAGACATTTTTGAGAATAGACATATCGGTATTTCGAAAGAAGAACTTCAAGAAATGCTAACTGTTATAGGAGTAGATTCTTTGGAGCAGTTGATTCATGAAACGGTTCCTAATGATATTAGATTGAAAAAAAAATTAAAACTACCTGAAGCTCTTACAGAATTTGACTTTTTAAAAGACTTAAAGAAAACCGCTTCTTTAAATCAAGTCTTTAAAACATATTTAGGAATGGGGTATCATGGAACCATTACTCCTTCTGTTATATTAAGAAATATTTTTGAAAATCCAGGTTGGTACACTCAATATACTCCTTATCAAGCAGAAATATCACAAGGGCGTTTAGAGGCTTTGCTCAATTTCCAAACTATGGTTTCTGATCTTACAGCAATGCCTATTGCTAATGCTTCATTATTAGATGAAGGAACAGCAGCAGCAGAAGCTATGAGTATGTTTTTTGCTCTCAAAAATAAACGAAACAAAAATAATGAGATTCATACTTTCCTAGTTTCAGATAAAGTACATCAACATACTATAGATATCTTAATGACTAGAGCTGAACCTCTAGGTATTCAAGTCGTCATTCAAAATTGGAAAGATTTTACATTTGATCAGCATGTTTTTGGAATTCTTCTTCAATATCCTAATGAAGAAGGTGCTGTTGAAGATTATAAAAAACTAAGTACAAAAGCTAAAGAAAGTGAGATTTATGTTACTGTAGCTGCTGATATTTTATCTTTAGCTATTTTAACTCCTCCAGGAGAATGGGGAGCAGATGCTGTTGTAGGTAATACTCAAAGGTTGGGAGTTCCTATGGGATTTGGAGGTCCTCATGCTGCTTATTTTGCTACTAAGGAAGATTTTAAACGACAAATTCCAGGTAGAATTATAGGTGTTTCTATTGATCGTTTAGGAAATAGGGCTTTAAGAATGGCACTGCAAACTAGAGAACAACATATTAGAAGAGACAAAGCCACTTCTAATATTTGTACAGCTCAAGCATTATTAGCTATTATGGCTAGTATGTATGTTGTTTATCATGGTGCAGAAGGGATTAGAAATATTGCTACTAGAATTCATTTACTAGCTAAAGAATTATCTTCTCAATTGAAAAAAAGAGGTTTTAAAAATCTTAATAAAGGATTTTTTGATACTCTTAAAATAGATTGTAATAATTCTAGAACTCGAAATACTATTTATAAAAGAGCTTTAAAAGCTCAATTGAATTTGAGAAAAATTGATAAACAATTTTTAGGAATTGCTTTAGATGAAACAACAACTATTTCTGATATTGAGCAATTAATAGAAATATTTACCAAAGAAAAAGTACAAGTAAAAAGTAGTCGTATTGAACTTAAAAAAGATAATTATCAATTTGATACATCTTTGATAAGAACTAGCGAATATTTAACACATCCTATCTTTAATAGTTTTCATACAGAAACTAAAATGATGCGTTATATTAAACGTTTGGAAAACAAAGATTTATCCTTGGATCATTCTATGATTCCTTTGGGTTCTTGTACGATGAAATTAAACGCAGCTACTCAATTACGTCCTGTAAGTTGGGCAGAATTTGCTCATATTCATCCCTTCGCTCCTTCAGAACAAACCTTAGGGTATCAAAAAATAATTTCTGAATTAGAGAATTATTTATGTGAGATTACAGGATTTGATGCTTGTTCGCTTCAACCTAATTCTGGAGCTCAAGGAGAATATGCTGGTTTATTAACCATTAGAGCTTATCATCATGAAAATGGTAATGCTCATAGAAATATTGTTTTAATTCCTTCTTCTGCACATGGTACAAATCCTGCTAGTGCTGTTATGGCAGCGATGAAAGTTGTTGTAGTTAAATGTGATGATGCAGGAAATATTGATGTAGAAGATTTACAACAAAAAGCAGAACTGCATAAAGATAATTTAGCAGCTTTAATGATTACATATCCTTCTACGCATGGTGTTTTTGAAACGGCGATTAAAAATATTTGTCAGATTATTCATAAAAATGGAGGAAAAGTATATATGGATGGTGCTAATATGAATGCTCAATGTGGTTTAACAAATCCTGCTACAATTGGGGCTGATGTTTGCCATTTGAATTTACATAAAACTTTTGCTATTCCTCATGGAGGGGGAGGTCCAGGGATGGGTCCTATATGTGTGAATCAATCTTTAGCTCCTTATTTACCTCAACATATTCATGTTGCTACAGGAGGGAAAAAAGGAATTCATGCGGTATCATCTGCTCCTTATGGTAGTGCTAGTATTTTATTAATTTCTTATGCTTATATTCGAATGTTAGGAGCAGAAGGAGTGACTCGTTCTACCGAATATGCTATCTTGAATGCGAATTATATTCAATCAAAATTAGAAGGAGCTTATAATGTTTTATACCTTGGAGAAAAAGGGCGTTCTGCTCATGAATTAATTATTGATTTACGTCATTTGCGTAGTATTCATTTAGGAGCAGAAGATGTAGCTAAACGATTGATTGATTATGGCTTCCATGCTCCTACTTTGTCATTTCCTGTAGCAGGTACTATTATGATTGAGCCTACAGAGAGTGAAGATAAAGATGAAATAGATCGTTTTTGTGATGCCATGCTTCAAATCAGAAAAGAAATTGATGAAATTGCTTCTGAAGAAAAATTGAAGGACAATAATGTTTTAGTGAATGCTCCTCATACTATTGAAGAATTAACAAGTGATTCATGGGAATTTCCTTATGGAAGAAAACAAGCAGCTTATCCTCTTCCTTATTTAAAAGAAGGCGGTAAATTTTGGGTTTCTGTGGCTAGAGTGAATAATGCTCATGGAGATAGAAATTTAATTTGTACTTGTCCTCCTATAGAGGCTTATGAAGAAGAACTTGATGTTTAAGAATGATTAAAAAGATATTGTTGTAGTAATTTTGATTTGTTCTTTTGTCTTGAAACAAAAGAACCAAAAATTGAAGAGCTATTCTCTTTTTTACGCAAAAAAAGTTTGAAAATTCTAAATGAAATAAAACTCGCTTTTCCTTTTGTTTTTCATGCTCTACTTGGAAAATAAAAGAAAAAGTATTTCTTTTTTATATTGGCGTACCTGCTCAAACAATATTTCATTCTTAACGGATTTTCTGCTCTTTTTTTACTAAAGAGAATAAGGTCAATCCCTTATTTTATTTTTGACACAATGTATTTAAGAATGATTAAAAAGATATTAAAAATATTCATTTTCTTTATTGTACTGATTGTTTCAATTGTATATTTTTCTCATTATTCAATAGAAAAATATGCTAAGAATAAAACATATAATGACGTTTCTATCATTCCTAAAAATAAAGTGGGTTTAGTATTAGGAACTGCAAAAAAATTAAAAAGTGGATATATCAATTTGTATTTTACTTATCGAATTCAAGCAACTCTAGAATTGTATCGCAATGGAAAAATAGATTTTATTTTAATTAGTGGAGATAACGGAAATAAGGAATATGATGAACCCACAGATTTTAAGAATGAATTGGTCAAAAATGGTATTCCTGAGGATAAAATTTATTTAGATTATGCAGGATTTAGAACTTTAGATTCTGTGGTAAGAGCTAAAGCTATTTTTGGACAAGATAGTATTACCATTATATCTCAAGAATTTCATAATAAGAGAGCTATTTATTTGGCTGAAAAGCACAAAATTAATGCTATTGGATTTAATGCTCAAGATGTTTCTAGAAGATATGGTTTTAAAGTTCAAATGAGAGAATATTTGGCTAGGACAAAAGTATTTTTTGATATACTTTTTAATGTTCAACCTAAGTTTTTAGGAAAAAAAATAGAAATAAAATAATAAAACCTGATGCTTGAATAAGTATCAGGTCTTAGGTTTTAATATATTTTATGTTCCTGTATTTTATCTATGAACTAAAACATAGCCCGTTATTTTTTGTTGGTCGGGATCATTTAATTCTATGATATAAAAATAATTTCCATCAGGTAAATTTTTACCATTCCAAGTACCATCCCATCCATCAATATTTTTATATCCTTCACCATCAATATTTTGATATACTAAATTACCCCATGTATTAAATATTTTTACTGAAGAATTAGGATAGGCTTCTATTCCTCCAATTCTGAACATATCATTTACACCATCTTGATTAGGAGAAAAACCATTATATACGATTACTTCACCACAAACAACTGTAATACTTACAGAGGCAGTATCACAACCTGCACTATTACAAATCAAATAAGTTAATTGATCATCTCCACAATATCCTTCATTAGGTTCATAAGCAATTTCATTAGTACTTGTTACATAAGTTTCTCCATTAGCAGGACTCATTAAAACACTGACCACTGTAACATAATCTACAGAATCATTAGAGACTACATCTATCATTGATGTTGCATTTTGAGGGACAGAAGAAGTATCTGCTACTGCTATTGGATTTCCTATTTCGGGATTAATGACTGATATAAAAAATAAAGTTGTATCACAAGTTCCTGTATCATCACAAATTACAATACAAGCAGAATCCATGCCTACAGAAAGACCTTCATATTCAATACATAAAGAACCATTTTCAAAAGCAAATTGAACATTAGTACCTGAATCTTCTGGGCAATCATTCATTACTACAAAATTAGAACCAGGAAGTTCTTCTGCACTCAAGCATTCTGTTGCTGCTTCTCCTACAAGAATTGTTTCAATAATAATTTCTCCTTCAGGAGGAAGAACAACATTTACTGTTATATAAGTAGTATCACAAATTCCCATTTCATCACAAGCTACATAACAAGCTGTTTCTTGCCCCTCAGCGATACCACTATAAGTAATACAAGAATTATCTGGATCTATAAAAAATTCAACATCTTCATTTAGAGGCATACTACAAGGAGAAACACTTGAAATTGGACCTAATAATTGGCTATCATCTAAGCAAACTTGTCCTGACAAGCCTAAATAAACTGTTTCTGTAATGTATTCTGTAGGAGTACAAATGACATTAATAATTGCCATATCAGAACAATTTTCTGTAGGGTTTTCAATAAATATTTCATGTGTACCTACTGGTAATTGAATAATTGTACCCAATGCATATTGTCCATAATTAAGACCTAAAGTAGCAAAACTTCCAGGCAATTGAAGTTGCTCAATTAGCATATTACCATAAACATTAGAAAGATCTCCTCCAAAAATACTTGTCATTGCAGCTTCTAAAACCCAATTTCCTGTGGGATCCCATACATTCATAGAATCTACTAAATCGGACATTGTTAGAAATTCTCCAGAAAAAGTTTCTCCATTCACTGTCCAATCTTCTAACAAATATGGACCTGCTTCGCCACTTCCTAATAAAGTAAAATAGCTATATACTATAGTTGAATCAAAATCGCAGCCAAAATATGTTCCAGCATATTCTTCGCCATTCACTGAGAGAGTTAAAGTATTTGCTATAATTTCTTCTAACTTAACAGGTAAACAAACATCTGCTAAGTCGTTACAATCATAAACTTGTACATTTATAACTTCTTCTAAATCTGGGCAACTGCTTTGAGCCTTCAAATTTCCTCCTAAAAATATAATTAGGACAAAAAAGCATCCTATAATAGTATTTATTTTTCCCATGATAAAAAATTCATTTTTTTAA
>JAHDII010000214.1 GCA_020630895.1 Saprospiraceae bacterium | reverse complement strand
TACTACAGGACAATCTTATAGCTTTATGAATATGGCTTTTTCAGATACTAATTTTGAATTAAATTCTGCTGATTTTATTCCAGGTCCTCAATTTATTAGTTATGCAGATTCTGTAGCTACTTTTTTGACTGATAATGCAAGTTATAATATAGTTTTAGTAGGACATACCTGTGATTTAGCCTCTGATAAATATAATTATAATTTAGGTTTAAAAAGAGCAAAATCAGTAAAAAACTATTTTAAAAAATTAGGTGTAAGTACATCTATTAAAACATCTTCTGAAGGGGAAAAAGATCCTGCTTTTCCTAATGATGAAGCAAATCGTCATAAAAATAGACGTGTTGTTGTACAATTAAAAGAAGCAAACAACTAAAATAAATATCTAAAAAACACTTTTTACATTAAATTATAGAAAACCATTTTAAATAAAAATATTATGCAAGAAGCATTTCAAAGATTTTGGGAAGTATTTGGAGCCTTCGGCTCTAATGATAGTTGGCTCATTATGTTATTTTTATTAGGAGCATTCCTTATCGGATTTATTACCGCTTGGTTATATTGGAGACGTAAATGGAAAGCCATTAAAGCTCAATTAGATCTTCGTAATAATGAATATACAGAATTAAATACTAAATATACTGCACAAACAGAAACTCTAGAATTAAAAGAAGCTGATTTAACCAAGGCTCATTTAGAAATTGAAGAATTAACTGCTAGGGTGAAACAGTTAGAAGTAGATAAAGGAAATTTACATTCTCAAATTTATACCTTAAATCAAAAATATAATGATTTAACGGGTGAAAAAGATTTATTACTTGAAAAAGAAGTAAAATATTTATCTCAATTAGAAGATAATGATAATATTATTTTAGGATTAAAAACTAAAAATCAAAACTTAGCAGTTTCTGCGGATCAAAGTAATAATGCTCTAGCTGAATTAACAGAACTTCAAAATGAATTTGAAAACCTAACTCATAAAGCTAATGCTTTAGAAAAAGAGAATGTGGAACTTCAAATGAAATTGAAAAATAATTTAGAAGTTGCCAATAAATCTAATGAAGATTTTGATACACTAAAATCAAAAATTACAGATTTATCTGAAGAAAATGCAGAATTAAAACGCAGATTAGCTGCTTTAATGGCAGAATTGGAAGAAGAAAAAAATAAAACACCGATTATTACTCCTCCAGTTCTAGAAGTTCCAACTATTCTTGAAGAAGATGATAATGATTTTGTTGAGGAAACTAAAGAAGAAAAAGCCGCTAAAGCACAAGCTGAAGTAAAAGCAGCTTTAGGTTCTCAAATTGCTCTTGCTTCTGAAGCTGATAAAGATGATTTAAAATTGATTAATGGAGTAGGCCCTTTTATAGAGAAAAAATTAAATAATTTAGGAATTTATACTTTTGAACAAATTAGTCAATTTGATTCTAATTTAATTAATAAAGTAACAGATGCTATCCAATTCTTCCCAGGAAGAATTGAACGTGATGATTGGGTAGGACAAGCGAAAATCCTATTAGGTAAAAAAAATGATGGTTCTTTAGCAGCTAGTTTAGAACAAAAACATCCTAGCAATCCTAATGATTTGAAAATAGTAGAAGGAATAGGTCCTAAAATAGAAGGATTATTAAAAGCAGGAGGAATTACTACTTGGGCTGAATTGGCAAGTACTCCTGTAACAAAATTACAATCTATTTTAGATGCAGCAGGAGATAGATATAGAATTCACAAACCAGATTCTTGGCCTAAACAAGCAGGTTTGGCAGCAGCAGGAAAATGGGATGAATTAGAAAATCTACAAGATTTCTTAGTTGGAGGTAAAAATCCTACTAAAAAATAAAGATTAGTAAAATTATAAGTTAAGAAATCCCGAGTTTTCAAATTGTGAAAATTCGGGATTTTTTTAAGTTTTTCTTTTAGGGATATTCAAAAGTAAGGGTATAAATTTATTCACTATGCTAGGGAAAAATAAAAATTTTTAAATTCGCGATAACTCATGTTTATTTTAGAAACAATCATTTTAAAAAGAAAGAACTAAACCATTATTAACTTGATACCTAAAGGTAACGGTAGATGTAGGTGGGCGACTATCATAAATCATTTGAAAATAGGTCGTCCAAGATAATTTTTCAGAAATAGAAAATTCTAAACCTGTTTCAGAAGCAAGTCGAAAATCTTTAAAAGAACGAATTAAAGGTTGATAATAACTAACATGACTAAAACTTACATTTTTATTTATATTATAAAAAATAGATAAATAATTAGAAAATCTATGATCTCTATAATGAATCACATCATTGGTTATAGCTACTTCTTCATCTAACCATTCAAACATGTAAAGTGTGCCTAAATAGATAAGAGCTTTTTTATTTTTTAATAATTTAAATCGAGGACCTGTTCCTATCAGCCAGCGAAGTTTTACCAATTCTACTTCATTAATTTGTCCTTGAGAAAAGGCTTCCCAAGTCAGCCATTGATTGATTTTTCTATTATATCTTAAATGAATAAATTGGCTATTTTCAATTTCAATAGATTCATTATTGTTGTTATGTTCTTTAAATCTATTCACACCAAAAGATCCAAGAAATAATAATTTATTTTTTTGATTAAAAAAATAATCTGTTCTTAATTCTCCTGTACCATTTAGCGATTGCCCTGCTGAATTTTTTTGTACACCAAAAGAAAATTCAGCTTCAAAAGCCCAGGTTTTATTAGATAAAGAATCTGTTCTTAATTTTTCAATATTTACAATTTGTGCTTGTAAAAAGATAGGAAAAAATAAAAAAATAAAAATTACTTTTTTCATTAGCTAATTTTTTAATTACAATTATTTTATAATCCATTCATCAGAGCTAATTGTATATTCTTTTTCAGGATCATCACCACATTTTACTTTCATATTTGTAAAAATAAAAGTATCTTTTGGTTCAGCTGAACGAATTAATTTTTGTCCTTCACCAATATAAACAGCTCCTGTATTTTTAACTCTTGTTACTCCTTCCTTATTTTTTTTCACAATATCAAATTCTAAAATTTTACATCGAATTGAAGAATCGAACCCATCTCTTAAGGCAAATAAACCTTTAACTGCAAAAAAGACTTTAGTACTGACATCTCCTCCTTTCATAATTCTATATGAATGTATTGAAGGCTCAGGCTCAGGAATATTTTCTATTGGAAAATAAAAGAGTTGTGTAACATCTTCTGCGGTAACAGAAATAGTATCTACTCCTAACTTTTTAGGTTGTACAATAAATTCTTTTGGACTTATTCTTCCTATTCTTGAACCAGAACTTGTTACCTTAATCTCAGAACCTGCAAAATTAGATTCTACATTTATTCTATTATCTATTCCTAAATAAAAAACGTTTTTCTCATCTGGAGAAATAGAATAACAATCTATCTTTACTTTAGAATTATTATTATCTGTTCTATTTGAAGTAGGTACAGATGTATTTGTATTATTATTTTTATTTCCACAAGAAAAAAACAAAGAGAAACATAAAATGTAAAATAGTGATTTCATTTTAATTATTTTAGTATATTTTTTAATTCTGATAATTGATTAATTTCAAAATGAGGGATTAAATCTGTATCGTTTTTCTTATCGAATAAATTACACCAACAAGTATCTAAGCCATAATTCAAACCTCCTTTAATATCTGAATTTAAACTATCTCCTACCACTAATATTTTTTCTTTTTTAGGAAAAGAACATTCTTTCATGACGTAATCAAAATAAGCAGAATTCGGTTTAGAAGTTCCAATTTCATCAGAAACAATAATCGCATCGAAATAATGAATAATATTTAATTTTTTAAGTCGAGGTCTTTGTACTTCTTTTAATCCATTCGTAATAATTGCCATTTTTATATTTTCATTCAATTCGTTTAAGAGAGGCATGGCTCCTTCTAACATAGTAGAATGTTCTACTAAATATTCCAGATATATTTTATTACTTTCTAAAGGATCAATTCCTTTAATTTTTGCAATTAAATAAAAATCTTGAAATCTTTTATATCGAAGAGTTTTGGCATTAATTTTATTATTTTCAAAATCTTTCCAAACTTCGTTATTCGTTTGTTGGTACAATGAATAATGTTCTTCATTTTCTTTAAATCCAAAAGAAGAAAGCATAGATGAAAAAGCTTTTTTAGAAGCGATTTCAAAATCCATTAAAGTATTATCCAAATCAAAGAAAATCCAATCGTATTTCATTAAATTAAATCTTTACAAGCACGATATAAATCTTTCCAATCTTTTCTTTCTTTAACAACTGTTTCTAAATATTCATCCCAAATATTTTTATCTTGAAGCGGATCTTTAACAATAGCTCCAGTAATTCCAGCAGCCAAATCATGTGCTTTTAAAGAACCATCACCAAAATGAGCCGCTAATGCTTGTCCTGAATTGATTACAGAAATAGCTTCAGCAGTACTTAAAGTAGAAGAGGGTGATTTTAGTTTTGTTCTGCCATCAGCAGTTTTACCTTCTCTTAGTTCTCTAAAAATAGTGACTAATCTTTTTATTTCTTTAATAGGAGCAGCATCGACAGGTAACTCTAAATTAATACCTATTTTTTCTACTCTAGTTTTTACAATTTTTACTTCTTCTTCTAAAGAATCTGGAAGGGGTAAAACAACAGTATTAAAACGTCTGCGTAGTGCACTGGATAAATCATTAACACCCTTATCTCTATCATTAGCGGTAGCAATAACATTAAATCCTTTTTGTGCTTGAACTTCTGAACCCAATTCAGGAATAGGTAATATTTTTTCAGATAATAAAGTAATTAAGGTGTCTTGTACATCAGATGGGATTCGAGTTAATTCTTCTACTCTAGCAATTTGTCCTTTATTCATCGCATTCATAATAGGACTAGGAGTTATAGCATCAATAGAAGGACCTTCAGATAATAATTTCGCATAATTCCATCCATACCTCATAGAATCTTCACTCATTCCTGCTGTTCCTTGAACCAATAAAGTAGAACTGCCAGAAATAGCCGCAGCTAAATGTTCTGATACCCATGTTTTTCCTGTTCCAGGAATACCAATTAATAATAATGCTCTATCTGTGGCTAAAGTAGCCACCGCCACTTCAATGAGCCGTCTATGACCAAAATATTTAGGTTCTATTTCAAATCCATTATCCAATTTTCCTCCAAGCAAATAAGTTACAACAGCCCAAGGAGATAATTTCCATCCTGTAGGTTTATGTCTATCATCTATTTTAGCTAATGCTTCTAATTCATGTTGAAAAGCATTTTCAGCATGAGGGCGTAGTAATTGTTTTTTACTCATTGTTATGAATTTAATCGTTCAATTGTAATAATAATTTTTTTGCTTTATTGGAATATAATGATGGCTGATTTTTAGATAATTGTTCTAAAATATTTTTTGCCTTTTTTTCTTTTCCAGATTTTAAATATACTAAAGATAAATACCACTGCGATTCTGCCTGTAATGTTGGATGTTGTTCAGCGGATTCCAACAAGCAAAAAATTGCTTGTTTATGATTTTTTTCTTGTAAATAAGATATTCCCAAATAAAAAAGAGCATCTATATTTTTTTCTTTTTTAAGAATAGTTTCAAAAAAAGGAATAGCGTTTTTATAATCGTTATCTAAATAAAAATTCATGGCTTTTCGCATTGTTGGATCCATACTTTTTGAAATAGGAGAAGTATCATCTCTTAAAGCAAACATTTCAGGATCTTCAAAGGTATTAAAATGTTGAGAAAATAATCTTTCATTTTCTGTTTCATTCCAATATAAATAAATCGCAGAAACAAAAAACACACCTATCAAAACGGCAGCAATTTTATTAATAGATGAAAATATTGTTTTTTGTTTGGGAATATTTGTTCCTTTTTTTTGAGATATAAAATCATTAAAAGAAGG
>JAHDII010000213.1 GCA_020630895.1 Saprospiraceae bacterium | reverse complement strand
TGGGAATCGTAATACTTGTAGTATTGGAGCCACCAGGGTTATCTGTTTTCCAAGTGGTGACGAAGGGGGCTTGTGCAGAAGCATTAAATTGTAAAAAGAGAATGATACAAATTAAGAAAATTGTGTGTGTAAAAAAATTAATGTTTTTCATAATAAAAAAATTTGTTCAATAAAAAAATATTGTTTTGTTTGAATCATTGTTATGACAAATATCTTGTGAAATGACTATTGGTAATTTGCTGAAAACGGACAATCGCTTTCTGAAAACGGACATTTTAAGTTTTATTATGTGTTATATATACATTGTTTAAGACGTTGTTCTAAAAATAGTGTAAAACTAGAGAAGCTGATGTAGAGAAAATCGTCAAATTTGCCTTTCGAGGTGGAGAAAACCGTCAAACATTAGTCTTACATGTTCTGTTCTTAGGTTTTTTCTTAACATTTAGCGTATTCGAAACTTTTTGTATTGAATTTATGAGATTTATGATACTCGTTAATAATCTTATACTTTTTAGGTAAAATTGTAGTGTTATTCTTCAAAAATGAGGGGTATAAATACAGAATGAGCTGCCTTGAATTAAGACAGCTCATTAGAAAATAGGGTATCTAATTATTGTTCTTGAAAAGCTGCCTCAAAAGAGGCAGCCTATATTGAGAATTTAAACCTCAATTTATTATGAAAAGAAAAAAAGATGTTATTTCACAAAAATTAATTTTTCTTGAACTTGATATTTATCTGTTACAATAGTAATATAATATATTCCCTTATTGAATTGTAATTCATTACCATCAAATTGTAATTGATTTTCACCAATTCCTAAAGTTTGAGTATAAACACTTCTTCCTAATTGATCATAAATAATGAATTGTCCTCCTGATACCATATCATCATGCCAATGAACGTTCACTACACCATTTGAAGGATTTGGATTCATGTGTAATTCTATTTCTTCATGAATATGAATATCTTGTTGTGCTAATCTAGCATTTGCATCATCACAAGATTGACAACCTCCTACAAAATCTCCATGGTCAAAATGTGCAGATAAAGCATTTTTACTTACACATAATGTATTTCCATTATGGCAAATAGCGATTTTATTATTCGCACATTTCCACTCGTCGCTATAATCTGCATAATCTAATAATTGACTACAATCGGCAATTCCATCATTATTATTATCTATACTATCATCTCCACCAGGGCATATATCACAGATATCAGAAACACCATCACAATCTTCATCAGGAAGAGTATCATCAGATACCGTAACTGTTGCTGTACAAGAACTAGAATTTCCACTAGGATCTGTACCTGTAAGCGTTACTGTATATGTAGCATCTAAATCGGAACAATCGAAAGAAGTTTGTCCATCTAAACTTAAAGCAACACTACAATTATCAGAAGAACCATTATCTACATCATAAGCAGAAATAGAAGCATGCCCTGTAGCATCTAAATATACTGTAATATCTTGGCAAAGTGTAGTAGGAGCTGTATTGTCTATTACAGTTATTGTTGCTGTACAAGAATTTGAATTTCCACTATCATCTGTTCCTGTAAGAGTAACTGTATGAGTAGCATCTAAATCAGAACAACCAAAAGAAGTTTGTCCATCTAAACTTAAAGCAACATCACTACAATTATCTGTAGAACCATTATCTATCTTATCCGCAGTAATAGAGACATTACCTGAAGCATCTAAATAAAGAGTTACATCTTGACAAAGCATATTAGGTGCTGTATCATCTATAACTGTTATTGTTGCTGAACAAGAGCTAGAACCTCCATTGCCATCATCTACTGTAAGTGTAACATTAGTTGTTCCTAAAGCATAAGGTCCTGCTGGACTAAGTGTATAAGTTAAAGCATCTCCATCAGGATCATAAGAACCTGCATTGACATCTGCGGCACTAGCAGAACCACTACAGTTGGCATCTGCTGAAACCGTAACATCTCTACAATTGGCTACAGGGTCTTGATTTCCGTCTGAGCAGCAGCCTGATAAATTCCAAAAATAATTACCATAATTATAATTAGGATTGTTGTATCTATATGTATAACGCCAATAATCACTACAAGGAGGTTGAGGAGTATCTGAATCGTTGAAGTAATAGTAATCAGAATAATTATACCAATAACCCCAATACCACCAATAATACCGTCTATCTGTATTTCTATGATATACCCAATGAGTACCAGACCAATAGAATCTCCAATCATACCTATAATAATAGTTTTGAGAATACCATCTATAAGCAGGTTTTCCATTGATCATTCCTATATAATAGTGAGCTCTACTCCAATGATAAATATAATTAGTACAATTATTAGCTGCTTCTTCTAATGCTTCTTGATCGACTACTTGTTCAGTAATGAAATTTTCAAAATGTTCTGTAGCATTTTCATTGCATTCTTCTGTTATTAATTCGTGGGGTAGGGCATCAAATGCCTTAGTTGTTAAAGGTATTATGCTCATCACTATGATGAAAATAATATTTACATAAAGGTTTTTCATATTTAATGAATTTTTTAATTAATGAATTTTTTATGACAAAATTGTTCTCTAATAGTCTATGCTATTATCCATAAAAAAGTACGTACAAGTTTGGTTGTCAATAATTAAAAAATGTTGTTATATAGAAGGTAGAAAGTAAGACGGTTTGGGTAAAACCATAAAGAGTGTTAGGTTATTCATTTGATTTTTTATTTCATATAATTTTTTTTTAGGTTGAATAAATTTTAAGCGTTTTGAATAATTATATATAACTATGTTTTCATTTGTTATTCACAAATTTAGGTGGTGTGAAGTAGAAAAAATCGTCAAATTTAGATTTTGAGGGGGAAAAAATCGTCAAATTTGGCTTTAAGGGGTAGAAAATCGTCAAAATGATAATTTTATTACTGTCTAGGTGTTGTATTCAGAAGGAAGTTTACCAAATCGTTGTTTAAAACTTTTAGAAAAATATTTAGCATCAGAATATCCTACTTCGGTAGCTATTTTAGTAATTGTCCAATCATTATTTTTATCTAATAGCTTTCTAGCTTTTTCTAGCCTCATTTCTTGAAGATATTTTTTAGGAGTAAGCCCTGTAAGTTTTTTAAGTTGTCTGGTAAGTGTAGATTCACTCATAGCAAATGTAGTAGCTAGATAGGTTAGAGATAATAATTCATTTTTGATATTTTCTTCTATATAGTTTTCAAAATCTTTGAGCCATTGTGCATCTTCTTGAGATAAGAAAATGTTGTTTTTTTGTATTTCTTCTTGATGAAAATGAAGTTTTTCTTTTTGATTTTTAAGTAAATTATTGATTTGTATGAATAATTCATCTTCAATAAATGGTTTAGTGATATAGCTATCTACTCCTATTCTTAGTACTTCAATTTTATCAGTCTCTTCTGCTTTTCCTGTAACAACAATAGTAGGAATATGACGAGTTTTATCAGAAGATTTTAATTTTTCTAGTAATTCATAACCATCCATAATAGGCATCATCAAATCGCTAATGATTAAATCTATATTTTGGTAGTTGATATTTGAAGAATTAGAAGGAAAAAGTAGTTGTAAAGCTTCAGCTCCATTATTGGCAATTAATATTTGATAACGATTTTGGAGTATTAATGAATAATATTTTTGTAAGTCTAAATTATCTTCTACAAGTAGAAGTATAGGCTTTTTATTATTTTGAGATAATGATTCATTAGGTTTATTCTGTAACTTTTTCTTACTTGGTATTTTAATTATAGAATTTTTGTTATTAGGAGATGCTTGCCCAACATTTGTTTTTTTAACAATCTCTAAAGGAATTACTATTGAAAAAACAGTTCCTTCTCCAAGCGTACTTTCCACATCAATTTTACCATTGAATAGGTTAATGTATTCTTTGCATAGGGCTAATCCTATACCAGAACCTCCTTCTGCTGATTTATTCGTTTGATTGGTTTGAAAATATCGATCAAAAAGATGAGGTAAATCATTGGGATGTATTCCTTCACCAGTATCTGCAATACTAATAATGATATTCTCATCAGAAAAATAAGCTCTACAGCGAATAGTTCCTGTAGCAGGAGTAAATTTGAAAGAGTTTAAAAGAATATTAGTAATGATTTGTTTACATTTTTTCTCGTCAATATTAACTACAATATCTGCATGAATTTCTGCTTCGTAACTATAGTTTATATTTTTTTGTTGAGCAAATTCTACAAATTGATTAAAACAATTCATTAAACAAGGATAAAGAAGAACAGGTTTTTGATTTAATTCTAATATTCCTAGTTCACTTTTACTTAAATCAAGAATATCTGATACTAAATTTTTAAGTTGTTCTCCATTTTTATGAGTTAACTGAAGTAATTCTTTTTGCCTCTCATTTAATTGATTTTCTTTTAATAAAGTATTAATAGGACCAAACATTAAGGCAAGAGGTGTTCTAAATTCATGGCTAGCATTTGCAAAAAAACGTGATTTTGCAATGTCTAGTTTAGAAAGTTCTTCTGTTTGTTTTTTGATGATTTTATTTTGTGCTTCTAATTTATTTTTTCTTTTTCGAATATGAAAAAAAGCAAAGATGAAAGAAGATGAAAGAATTAAAAAGAAAGACAATGTTGTAATGGTAGAACGAAGATGATTATTATCTAAGTTTAATTGTAATTCGTTATTTTTCTTTTCTGCTTCTAGCTTTTCTTTTTCAATTTGAAGGTAATAATTTTCGACATTAAAACCAGCGGCTCTTTTATTCAATTCTTCATTATGGAAATCTTCTTTTTTTTGACTTAAATACGCCGTTTTATAATCTTGTTCTTGCTCTGCATATCGTTTTTTTAAGGAATATCCTTTCATGAGTAAATCATGAAATTCAATGATAGATGATTCTTTTAAAGCGTTTTCCAAATAGGTTTTGGCAGTTGGTTTATTATTTAAGTTCCAATTAATTTCTGATAGCTTGTATAAAGTATGAATTTCTCTCCATTTATCAGGTATTTTTATTGCAATAGGAAGGGCCTTAAAATAATATTTTTCTGCTTTTTTCCATTGATTTTGATCAAAATATAATAAACCCTTACTACGAAAAAATTCCATGGTATCAAAAGTTGTAAAAGTATTTATAGTATCTGAAAACAAATAGTCTTGCATTTCTTTTAAGTGTGTTTCAACTTCTTCATATCGTTGGGCTTTTGTTTTAATAAAGACAACTTTTCTAAGAATGAAATATTCTAACGATAGATTATTTTTTTCTTTTGCCTCTTCTAATAGTAAATCCATTTTTAATACAGTGTTATCTATTTTTTCTACACCGAGAAGAGCTTCTATTTTTGCTTCTTTAGAAATAATATACCTGGAATCATCTCCTAATTGTTGATATAATAAAATGCAGCTATCTAAATATATGGTGCTTAATTTTTTAACTCCTAAAGCATGATAATAGCGGTAAAGATTACTATGACTTCTTGCTTTATGTTCTAACTGTTGTTCCTGACTTATGCGAAGCATTTCTTTACTAATGGAAATAGAAATAATTAAGTTAGACTTTTTTCGTTCAAAGTTTTCTCTTAAAAGATCATAAGTATTAAAAATACAATTGTAATTTCCTTCACAATATCCTTTCACTAAGGCAAACATGAATTGTAATGAATCATCATCAATACTATTTTCAAATTGTTTTTCTACAATAGGCCATATTTTTTGAGTGACAGTATCATGCTCAGGAATATTTTCAGAGGCAAAAAGTGGTAGATGTATTACTAAAAAAAATAATAACACATATCTTCTTTTGTGGTACAAAGAGAAAAGTGGAGCTATACTACTTTTTAAATATAAACATGCCTTTATCATTAATTGCATCGCAATTGGCTTTATTTAAGGATTTAATAATTTTGGGTAAAGTAGTATTGTAGTTATCAGGGAAAGGTTAGGCTAAAAATTATTGAGTTATTAATAAAGTTTAT
>JAHDII010000212.1 GCA_020630895.1 Saprospiraceae bacterium | reverse complement strand
ATTAAAAATAAAATTAGAACACGATCAACATTTAAGTCAATTGTGGATCAATAACCCTCAAAACAAAAAATTATTATCTTTATTAATTATTCATTTTAGTATTCATAAAAATAATATTGAAGAACTTTCTGTTTCAAGGAAAGATATTTTAAATAACCCTGGAGAACAAATTAAATATGAATTATTCCATCAAGATTTTTATTTTGATAAAAAATTAATTATTGAATTATTAGACATTGTAGAAATGGTAGTTACTTATTAAAATGAATTATATACAAATATATTCACAAGGACTTTTCATTATTATTATCATAATGTCATTATTATGGTTCATTAGTATTTATAAAAAAAATGTAAGTATAGTAGATTTATTTTGGGGAATAGGGTTTGTTATTCTAGGAATATTTTATTTTTTTAATACTGAAGGATTAGAAATTAGGAAGACAATTGTAAGCATTTTAGTCAGTATTTGGGGTATTCGTTTGTCTTTATATTTAACTTGGCGAAATTGGAACAAAGGCGAAGATTTCAGATATCAAAATTTCAGAAAACAATTCGGTAAAAAAAATTATTGGTGGATTAGTTTTTTTCAAACTTTTTTACTTCAAGGAATTTTAATGTGGCTCATTTCTGCTCCACTGCTAAGTAGTCAATTTTTTAAAAACAATTCATTAAATATTTTTGATAGTATCGCAATTATTATTTGGATCATAGGATTTATTTTTGAGGCAGGAGGAGATTATCAATTAGCAAATTTTAAAAATAATCCTCAAAATAAAGGAAAAGTTTTAAACACAGGTTTATGGAAATATTCTCGCCATCCTAATTATTTTGGAGATGCTACAATTTGGTGGTCTTTTGGATTATTTTCAGTAGCCGCAGGAAATTATTTTTCACTTCTAAGTTCTCTTTTAATGACTTTATTAATTATCAAAATATCAGGAGTGAGTTTATTAGAAAAAACATTAAAAAGTTCAAAACCACAATATCGAGAATATATCAAAAAAACACCTGCTTTTTTCCCTTGGTTTCCTAAAAAATAAACTCTAAGGTAAAGCCCAAGCTTTTCCTTCAGTAAATTCTTTTGCTTTTTCATATTGAGATATTATCACTACATTAAAATCTCTATTTACATAACCATATTTTTTATTGATGTCTATAAAAGGCATTAAATTACCATTGTCTGCACTATAAATATGTAACATACCATGCATTTCAATTTTATCAAAATTGGCATTAAAATAATCTTTTTTAGCATACAATAATGGTATCGGTTTTTCACTAGGATACACTCCCATAATATATCCATCTTTAGAAATATCAGAATAAATAGTTTCATATTTAAAATCTAAAATTATTTTTCCTGTAGTATCAATTAATCCTTTTAATCCATTTTTTTCTACAACAGCATAACCATCTTTATTAAATGGAGTTGCATCATCATAAATAGGTGAAATAACAAATTCATCTTTAAAATTAATCCAGCCCCAACCTTTTCGATTAGGTTTTGTGATAATTCTAATTAATCCAAAATTTTGAGAAATAATATTTCCTTTATTAGTTTTAAAAATTGTTTCTCCTTTATTATTAATTAAAACAGTTTTTCCATTAATTTTTGCACGAACAAGACCTTCATTAAAACTCGTAACACCTCCTTGATAGAATTGAATTGGAATTTCAAATTCTCCTTTTGAATTCATAAAACCATATTTTTCTTTTGGAGCATCATACTCTGCAATACAAGCTAAGCCTTCTTTAAAATAACTTTGTCCCATATATTTACAAGGAATAATTTCTTTTCCTGACATATCAACAAATCCCATTCTCCCATCTTCATATACGGCACAAATGTCTTTTTGAAATTCATAAAAATAACCTACTTTTTTATATTTTTTTGTAGGAATGACATTTCCTTTTTTATCTATTAAAGTATAATGTTCATTTCCTTTTTTTCTTACCCATACAAAATCTCCTACAAAATCATTCGCTTTTTTATAAATGCAAGGAATAACAATTTGTCCTGTTGTATCTATATAACCATAACCATGAATCCAAGTATTATTGATTAATTCTTGACGATAAATTCTAGCTAAACCATTAGAAAAAGGATATACTCTTTTTGCTTCTATAGTAAATAAAGTTTCTTCTTTTTCATTAATACATTTCCATGTTTTATTTTGAGAATAAGATTCTGCACAAAACAAAAATATACAAATAAAAATAAATAAATTTTTCATGGTTTTAATTTTCATAAAAACTAAATAATATTTTATATTTGAACGAGATATAAAGATACTTTATTTTAAGTACTAGAACAAATGTAAAATGGAAAAATGAAAAAGAATATTAAAAGACTCCAAAAAAATATTATTCGATTAAAAGATAAAATTCATCATATTTCTATTGAAGAACTTTCTAAAAAAGAAAACGCTAGTCGATGGTCAAAAAAAGAAATTCTAGGACATTTAATTGATTCTGCTAGATATAATTTAATACGATTTAATGAAATCATTATTGATCCTTCTACTTTTGTATATGCTATTTATTCTCAAAATAAATTAGTAGAATTAAATGATTATCAAAATACAAATATTGAAGATTTAGTTATTTTATGGCAAAGCTATAACCAACAAATGATAAGAACATTACAAAAACTTTCTAAAAAACATCTTAAAATTAGTTTTCAAGTAGATAATGAAACTAAAAATGTAGAATGGCTTATTGATGGTTATATCAAACATTTAGAATATCATTTGAATCAAATTTTGTCTTCTGATACAAAGAAAAAAACAACATATCATATTCCTTTAAAACAAGCTATAAAAAAATTAAAAACTACAAATTCTGAATTCGCAAAAGTGATGGAATTTGCAGATTTAGAAATTGAATATTACCAACCCAATAAAATAGATAAACAACAACCTCATACTAGAGATGAAGTTTATATTATTGCTCAAGGGAAAGGTGAGTTTATCAGAAAGAATAAAAAATACAAAATAAAAACACATGATGTTTTATTTGTAAAAGCACACGAAGAACATCGTTTTATAAATTTTTCTGATGATTTTGCTACTTGGGTTATTTTTTATGGATTACACAGATAAACAATATGACTTTTTTATTTCAAACTATTAAATTCATTTTTATTTTTTTATTGCTTACTCTAATTACACAAATTGGTGGTTTTATTTATGGTATTTATAAAATAATTTCTATTCGATTTTTTAAAAAGAAAAAAAGAGTTTTTAAATATTCTTTTTTCATTATTTTATATTTATTTTTTAGTCTTTTTATTATTCCTCCACTAGCTCAATTAAACAATAGAGTTCCTCTACCCTATTTTTATAATGAAAAAATCCCAATTCAACCTGCTAGATTTTTTTATTGCATTTTAAATAGACATTATGTTACTCCCAATTTAAAAAAGACAATACAAGAAATAAGTTTAAATTTTAAAAATGAACATCCCAATATCCGATTAATTTATTTAGATGCTAATTTTCCTTTTATCAATGGATTTCCCTTATTACCTCATAAAAGTCATAATGATGGAAAAAAATTAGATCTTTCTTTTATTTATCATCATAAAAAAACAAAAGAAATCATTAACAAAGTGCCTAATTTTATTGGATATGGTTTTTGCGAAATGCCTAAAAACAAAGAAAAAAACATTCCCGAATATTGTTCTAATAAAGGATATTGGCAATACAATTTATTACAAAAAACATCTTTAAATTTCAACAAAAAAATATATATTTTTGATGAGAAAAAAAACAAAAATCTTTTAATCGAAATTGCACAACATCCTCAAATAAAAAAAATATTTATAGAACCTCATCTCAAAAGCAGATTACAATTAAATCATATTGATAAAATAAGATTTCAGGGCTGTGCTAGTGTACGCCATGATGATCATATTCATATTCAATTATAATTATTAGCAATGAATTTAGTCGAAGAATTAAAAAATAAAATTGATACATCAAATTTGTGGGATAAAAATATTATTCTAGAAAGAAATGAATATTTAAAAGTAAAAGGAAGTATTGATACTCATTTATATTTTATTACAACTGGAAGTTTAAAAATATTTTTTGAAGATGAATTTGAAGAACAAATTATTCGTTTAGGATACCAAAATAATTTTATTGCAGCATTAGATTCTTTTATTTCAGAAAAACCTTCGGATTTATATATCCAAGCATTAAAAAAAACAGAAGTAAAAAGAATAAAAAAATCTTCTTTTATTCAAATGATTCAATCTAATACAGAAAATTTAATGTTATGGTATCAAATTATGGGACAACTCATTTATCAACAAATTGAAAGAGAAAAAGATATTTTGACCTATTCTCCTAAAAAAAGATATGAACGTGTTTTAAAAAGGAGTCCTCAATTATTTCAAGAAATTCCTAACAAACACATCGCTTCTTATTTGCGTATGACTCCTGAAACTTTATCAAGATTGAAAAAATATTGATTCAAATCAATATTTTTATTCAATAATATAAAGATATTTGTGGTATCATTTATCAATAAAATAATACAATGAAAATTTTAAATAAAGATTTAATTGAAGATTTAATTCAAAGAACTCAAAAAGTAATTAATGAGGTAGAAGGATTCAAAAAAATGGATACTTCTCAACTCAATTGGAAAGAGAATGCTGAAAAATGGAGTGTTCTAGAATGTATTGAACACTTAAATCGTTATGGAGATTTTTATACTCCTGAAATCACGAAAAGAATTCAAGCAGGAAAAAAAGGACAACCTACAGACACTTTTAAAAGTGGTTTTTTATTAGGAAATTATTTCGCAAAAAGTATGTTACCTAAAGAAAAATTAAATACGATGAAAACATTTAAGAGTATGAATCCTGTAGGAAGTAATTTAGATAAATCTACTCTAGATAAATTTATTACTCATCAAAAGAAAATGTTAGATTTATTAAATAATGCTAGAAATATTGATATGAATAAAACAAGGACTTCTATTAGTATTTCAAATATGATAAAATTAAAATTAGGAGATACTTTTAGAGTTGTAATTTATCATAATCAAAGGCATATTATACAGGCTAAAAATGTTATAAAAAGCATGAATGCTTAATTTATTCTGATTAATATTTATCTTTGTATTTCATATCATAAAACTATGTGGAATATTCAAAAAAATATTATCAAAGAAAATAAGATTATTCAATATCATATTTTTGAAAAAGATAATCTATTAAGTAGAAAAGAAGTCATTCATCTCTGGAAAGACAATCCTGAATTCAGAATTTTTTATAATAATATTTTAATTGATTCTGAATTCAGTGGTTTTTTTTGGGAACACCCTCCTAGTACAAAAAACGACTTAGAAAAAGATTATGAATTTGTTCTTATTTCTTCTTCTATTTTAAATAATCTACAACCTGATATCCATTCTTTTCAAGAACATTTTACAGATGATAATGTGATTCATTTTTCTAATTTAGGTGGCGATGCTCAACTCATTGTTCCAACACCTAAAATGGATAATCATAATTATACACATCTTGCTAAATTTGTCCGTAATGCACCTCTCTCTCAAATTCATGATTTTTGGAAATTAGTGGGCGAAATTTATTTAACAAATTTAGGAGAAAAACAAAAATGGTTAAGTACTGCTGGGCTAGGTGTTTTTTGGTTACACATTCGTGTAGATTCTCGTCCTAAATATTATAAATATTCTCAATACAAATAATTATGTTATTACAAAAAGAATTGCAAAAACTGGAAAATATGATTCCTCATATTGATAAAAAAAATACAGAGGTTTCAGCAAATGGAATTGATTGGCATATTGCCCATTCTTTAAAAACAATTGTTATTATGATTAAAGGATTAGAGATTTCTAATCCTACAGAATATAAAAAAGAATTTAATTTTCCACGTTTTTTGGTTTATACTACTCGTCGTATTCCTAGAGGAT
>JAHDII010000211.1 GCA_020630895.1 Saprospiraceae bacterium | reverse complement strand
TATCCTCTCTAATATACTCTTTAGTAAAAAATTCTACTTTTTTTCTTTCATAAATAATTCTACAATATATAGGAAAACCAACAATATTCTTCTTTTGGATAGCCTTCAAATAGAATTTGATTGAGCAATTACTTTTTATCATAACATATAATTTCAGGAGTTATTTGTTTTTATTGCAACTATTTGTTTCTTACGTATAACAAATATAATTAATATTTTGTTTTGGTGAAACATTTGGTGAAACATTTCTTGCAAAAAGGAGAAAAATATTGAAAATAGAAGGAAAGAGATAAAATAAAAAAAGCCTTGAAAATCAGCACATTGCAAACAATTTTCAAGGCTTTGGAATATTTTAAACATAGGAATAGTAGACCTACTAGGACTCGAACCTAGAATGCCAGAACCAAAAACTGGTGTGTTACCGATTACACCATAGGTCTAAACCATCTTCTTTATAGAAGCGACTGCAAATATATAAACTTATTTTGAATCAATAAAGTTTCTTTTAAAAAAAAATAATTTTTTTTTAGCAGCAAAAGTATAAACATTAGCGTTTGAAATGTAAATCAAATGTGAAAGTTTTGATAAAGTTTATTTAATAAATATATGTCTTTTAGGAGAAAACTTGTTATATCCGTATCTTAGAGGTAACTTTAAACCCATAATTAATGGAATTAACCATAGATTTGAGACATAAAGAAGAGCATTTTATTGATGCCTGTATCCGAAAAGAGAAATGGGCTCAAAAACAGCTGTATGAAATGTATTACAGTAAGATGCTATCTGTATGTCAAAGATATTCTAAAGATGCTGATGAAGCAAAGGACATACTCCACGAAGGATTTATCAAAATTTTTAAACATATAGGTAAATATCAAGCAGGAACTTCTTTAAATGCTTGGGTAAAACGAATTATGGTGAATACTTGTATTGACTATTATCGTAAAATATCCAGAAGAAGAACTGAAAGTATGGATACTGCAACTCATAAAATTTCATCCGCTCCTGATGCTGTAAGCATTTGTAGTGAACAGGATATTATGAAAGCAGTACAATCTTTATCGCCTGCTTATAGAGCTGTTTTTAATTTATATGTTATAGAAGGTTTTTCACATAAAGAAATTGGTAAAAAACTAGGGATTACAGAAAGTACATCTCGTTCAAACTTAGTTAAAGCGAGATCTAAATTGAGAGCTGTTTTAGCTCCCAAATATGCTGAATATGGAAAATAAAGAGTTCGACAAAATCATTCGTGATGCACTCAATCGTCATGAAACAGATTTTAATCCTAATGATTGGGATGAAATGGAAAAACTACTCGAAGAGGAGGAAAGAGTAGGTAAAGAATTATTATATATCAAAGGTGTTGAATTGATATTAGTGATTTTGGCTGTATTTACTTTGTTTAGAGTAAGTCCTGATTTTACACCTTCTGCACAAGCTCCTTTTGAAAATATTGAGGAAAATCATAATACATCTACTGTTCAAAATAATGAACAAGAAGTAAAAGGAAGCACTGAAGTTGTTGATGCTTCAATTGCTCAAGAATATATTGCAAAAAATAATACAAATCATTCTATAAATCATAACACTGCAGAGTTTATTCACTCTATTTCTAATATACAAACTCATCATTCATCAAATACAATTATTCCTACAACAACAAATACTCATTATAATAACAATGGTAATCATTTAACCCATATTTCTAATTCAAATCAAGAAGAGGAAGAAGAAAAAATTGAAGCTATAATTCAAGAAGAAAAGGAAGAAAAAATTCAAGATATTGTTTTAGAATATAAAGCTTATGCAGAGGCTGAAATTTCATCTCAGCCCAAGAAAAAAAGTCAAATTAAACTTATCAATATTCCTCAAACTCGATTTCGTTTAGGTGTATTTACAAGTATAGATCAAAATAAAGTTTTAACTCCTTATAATAAGGATGTTAAAGCATCTCATGAACAATTAATTTATGGAATGTCTGGAGGATTGAGCATTGCTTTAGTCAAAAAGAATTGGGAATTTGAATCTGGATTGATCTATACTAGAAAAAAATATACTCCTCAAACTATTTATGAAATTACAGGAAATACTAAAGATGGATACCAAGCGAAAACATTAAATGCACTATCTTTTAATACTATTTCTATTCCTTTAAATATAAAATATTATTTAAATCTTTCTAAATGGAGATTTTATGCTCTAGCAGGTTCTTCTGCCAATGTTTTAGCATCTAGTAATCATCATTTTCATACATATGACGTTCTACAGCTTAGAAATTCCGAATTATCTCGAAAGAATTTAACGGATGTAGATATACAACAAGATGGCTTATTTCATAATAGTTCTATAAAAGATATTTATTATATTACAGCTAATTTAGGTATTGGTGTAGAAAGAACAATTAATAGTACATCTAGTGTATTTATACAACCTAATTTTACTTATCATTTAATGCCTAATTCAAATGGATTAGGACCTAATAATGATAGATTTAATACTTTATCTTTAACTGCTGGATTAAAATTTAATTTATAATTACATCATTTAATTGTTCGTATAATTGAACACACTGGACGGCTTCTTTTACATCATGTACTCTTAATATTTTTGCTCCATTTTGAAGGGCAACGATATGTAAAGCTGTAGTAGCATTTAATGATGTTTCTGGTTTTATTTTTAATAATTTATAAATCATAGATTTCCTAGAAATGCCAACAAGAGTAGGATATTGTAACATTCCAAATTGTTGTAATCCTTGTAATATTTGATAATTATGATTGATTGTTTTTCCAAATCCAAAACCAGGATCTAAAATAATATCGATAACGCCTAATGTTTGTAATTGCTCAATTTCCCGAATAAAAAAATCTATCACATCAATTATTGGATTTTCATATTGAGGTGCATTTTGCATATTTTGAGGTGTCCCTTGCATGTGCATTAATATATAAGGAACTTTTAATGCTGCTACAGTTGAATACATATTTGTATCTATCTTTCCGGCAGATATATCATTAATAATAGATGCGCCCTCCCCTACTGCGGCTCTTGCTATTTCACTACGAATGGTATCAATTGAAATAATAATTTCAGGAAATCTTTTTACAATTTGTCGAAGATGAGGAATCACTCTTTTTTGTTCTTCTTCTAAAGAAATAATAGCTGCTCCAGGTCGTGAAGACATACCTCCTATATCTAAAATATCAAGCCCTTCATCAAGCATTTTCTCTACTTGAAGCAAAATCTTCTTTTCATTTTGATACTGTCCACCATCATAAAAAGAATCAGGAGTAATATTTAATATTCCCATGATTTTGGGAGAAGATAAATCTAATAATCGTCCATTACAATTTAAAGTTTCTCTTGGCATAGGATATGATAGAATCTAAGTAAAAAAGATAAAATTGTTTACAAAGATTATCAATATGTTCGGTTTTTATTAACAATTTTATAACTTTTTCTTTTTTAATTTTGAAATTCAAATATAACATTATTAAAAATGTACACTCTTAGAAAACCTACACCAGCAGACGAATATTTTTTATTTAAAGTTATAGAAGTTGCTATGTTACCTACAAAGCAAAAAATAAATCCTAAATATACACTCGATTTAAAAAATAAGTATAAAGAATATTCTAGTCCTTATCAACTCCATGAAGTTGATATTATTCAGTCTTTGGGAATAGATGTAGGAAGGCTTAGAGTAAAGAAAACAAAAGAGTCTATTTATATTGGAGGATTTCAAATATTACCTGAATTTCAAAACAAGGGAATTGGAACAGCAGTTCTTTTGGATATCATCCAAGAAGCAAAAACTTTAAATATTCCCATTTTTTTAGAAGTTCAAAAAGTAAATTTACAAGCAAAAGCTTTTTATGAAAGACATCATTTTAAAGTAATTAGCAATAACAAAGATGATCTTATGATGAAATTTCATCTTGAATAATTAATTCTTCGTAATAACATCTATTATGTATATTTGCATAAAAATTTAGAGTTTGGAAAAAACATTACAACAATATGATAGTGCATTAGCCAAATGCCGCGATATTTTTCATAAAAAAACAAAAGATTATGGAACGGCATGGCGTATTTTGCGTCCTACATCTTTAACAGATCAATTATATATCAAGGCAGAACGCATTAGAAGTATTGAGGAAACAGGAGAAAATAAAGTAGGTGAAAGTATAGAAGGAGAATATATTGCTTTAGTCAATTATAGTATTATGGCGATAATTCAACTTAAACTATCAAGGGAAGAGGGCTTAGATTTAGAAATTTCTGTTGCCATGAATTGGTATGATAATACCATGGAAATCACTCGAAATTTAATGATTAAAAAAAATCATGATTACGGAGAAGCATGGAGAAATATGAGAATTTCTTCTATTACAGATATTATTCTTCAAAAATTATTAAGAGTGAAACAAATTGAAGATAACAAGGGAAAAACTTTAATTTCTGAAGGATTAGATGCCAATTATATGGACATTATTAATTATGCTCTTTTTGCATTAATTCGACTTTCTGAAAAATCATAAAAACATTCAATATCAAATAAAAAATCATTAGCATTATGACACTTTTAGGATTAATTATTAGAATAGCTATTGCAGCAGGTTTATTAACAGGTGCTGATTATTTATTAAAACAAAAAAAACCTGAATGGGCAAAATTAGATAAATGGTGGCTCACTTTATTACAAAATTTTTGTGGGGCTTTATTTATCTTTTCTGGTTATGTAAAAGCGATTGATCCTAAGGGAACAGCTTATAAAATGGAACAATATTTTGGAGAGTTTGAAACTCACTTTTTTGGTTTCTTGAAACCTCTTTTTGTCACTCTCGCAGAATATGCTCTTTTATTTTCTTTAATATTTATTATTTTAGAAATTATTTTAGGAGTTATGCTCATTATAGGCTATCAAAGAAAATTTACTGCTTGGTTATTTTTATTTATAGTAGTTTTCTTTACCATGCTTACAGGTTTCACCTACTTAACAGGTTATGTACCTCAAGATGTTAATTTCTTTAGCTTTGGACAATGGGGAGCTTATGAAAAAACAAATATGAAAGTAACGGATTGTGGATGTTTTGGAGATTTTCTGAAATTAGAACCTAAAGTTTCATTTTTTAAAGATGTGGCTTTATTAATTCCAGCTATTCTTTTTATTATTTTCTATTCTAAAAAACATGTTTTATTCACTAAAAAAATTAGAAATATTATTATTCTAGTTTCTACTCTTTTGGTGACTTTATTCTGTTTTAGAAATACATATTGGGGATTGCCTATGCAAGATTTTCGTCCGTTTAAAGAAGGGGTAAATGTAAGAGAAGTTCGTGCAGCTGAAGATAAAGCCCAAGCAGATGTTCAAATCTATGCTTATAAATTGACGAATAAAGCAAGCGGAAAATCTGTTGAAATTCCTTATGATGAATTTATGCAAAAATTTTCGGAATATCCAAAAGAAGAATGGGAATATGAACAGTTAAAAACAGAGCCAAGCATGAAAGCTACCAAAATTTCTGAAATGGGAATTACAGATAATAATGGAAATGAAATTGTAGATGCTTTATTGGGTTATGATGGATATCATTTAATGGGCGTGGCTTATAAATTATATTATACAGAATCTCAAGAAAAATTAATGCGTCAAGATACTACTTTTGTGACTGATACGCTCCTTGTAGATGGTTTTAAAGATAGTTTTAATTTGGTGCAAAGAATAGATACAATCATTCCAAAAGAATATGTAAAATCTACTTATAATTGGAATAAAAAATATGCTAAATATTATACAGATAAAGTGAATCCTGTATTTGAAGCAGCAGAAAAAGAGGGTGTAAAAGTATATGCAGTAACTAAACCTTATAGCAATGCACAATTAGATGAATATCGTCATTTTATTCAAGCTACCTATCCATTTTTTACAGCGGATGATATTTTATTAAAAACAATTGTTCGTTCTAATCCTGGTGTTGTACTTTG